>CANFIV010000011.1 GCA_947446935.1 Sphingomonadaceae bacterium
GCAAGGTTGCGGAATACGAGGGTCATGTCGCCCAGTTGGTGCGCGAGAAGTGAGCGCGCGCCCCCTGCATACCACCGTGCTTCTGGCTGCGCTCATTGCGCTCTCGGGCTGCGCGCATATCGGTGCGCAGCCTTGGCAGCGTGACGTGCTTGCCCGCAAGTCTATGCAGCTTGCGCGCGAGCCGGCGATCATGGCTTTCGATGAACACACCTATTTCAGCAAGGAGGCGGCCTCTGGCGGGCGCAGCTTCGACGGCGGGGGTTGCGGGTGCAACTGAAGAGCCGGGGCGGCATCGCTGCGGCGCTGGGATTGTTTGCGGCCAGCCTGCTGGGCGCATCGCCGGCGCAAGCTGACGAGCGGGGCGATGCCCCATCCGGGGCAGCGCCGCCCGCAAATGCCTATGATCAGACCGCGAGCGAAGTCGGGACAATGGTCGCTGATTCGGCGCTGCTGGTCTACCAGGAGGATAACGACCGGGTGCGGGCAATCGAGGCCGAAACCGGGCTCACCTGGAATGCGGCGAGCGGTATCGTGGTCGCCGGCAAGTTCACGTATGATTCGCTGACCGGAGCCACTCCCAACGGTGCGATCCGCTCGCGATACGATCAAACCTTCGTGCCGCCGCGCAAGACCCGCTTCATCGGCGGGGGTCTCGGGCCGATCGATACCCACACCGGTTCATCCGGGCGCTACACCGTGGCGCCCAACCAGCTCCCTGTCGACAAGGGCTTCAAGGATCACCGCGAGGCCTACGATCTCGGTGTGACGCTGCCCGTATCGGCATCGGTGAAGCTCAGTATGGGCGGCAATGCCTCGTCGGAAACCGACTACAGTTCCTATTCGGCCCGCGCCTCGCTCGCCAAGGATCTGAACGGCAAGAACACCACACTCTCCCTTGGCCTCAATTACGAACGTGACAGCATCAGGCCGTTCACCGGTGTGCCGCGCGCGCTTTCGTATATGGGCGACATGATTGTCGGGCAGGCCAAGGTGAAGCAGGTCTACAGCCTCGTCGCCGGGGTGACCCAGGTGCTGACGCCGGGTTGGTTGGTGCAGATCAACTACAGCTTCGGCAAAACCCGCGGCTATCAGACCGATCCCTACAAGATCTTCACGCTCGTCGATACCGCGACCGGTGATCCGTTTTACTATATCTATGAAAAGCGGCCCGATCGGCGGACCCGAAACAGCATCTATGCCGCCACCAAGTTTGCGATCGGATCGGCGGTCACCGATGCGTCGGTGCGCTGGTATCACGATAGCTGGGGCATCGATTCAATGACCTATGCCGTGTCGGAACACATGCCGGTGGGCACCGCCGGCTATGTCGAGCCGGGCCTGCGCTTCTACCGGCAGACCGCGGCAAACTTCTTCTATCACTATCTCGGCATCGACGAGCCGACCCCGGCCTATGTCAGCAGCGATAGCCGCCTCGGCCGGTTTCATGCCTGGACATTCGGCTTGAAAGCCGGCGCACACATCACGCGGAGCCTCGAACTCTACGGCGCAGCCGAGCGCTACGTGCAGGAAGGCCAGCGCTTTGATCGCAAGGCGCCTGGTGTGCTGGCGCGCACAGACTTGTTCAGCGGTTCGCGCTCGGTCAGCCTGATCAGCGGCGTGCGCTTTACCTTCCGCTGATGGCGAAGAAGCCCATATCCGGCCAAAAGTCCGGTGGCGTGCACAAGCATCGCTTCACCGCGATGGGCTGCCCCTGCGAGGTGCAGGTGGAAACACGCGACAGCAAGCTGGCCACGCGGCTGGCGCAGATCGGCGAGGCCGAAGCACGCCGGATCGAGGCCAAATATACCCGTTACAAACCGACTGGCGTGGTCTGGATAGTCAACAACGCCGGTGGCAAGCCGGTGGAGGTGGACGAGGAGACAGCCGGTCTCATCGACTATGCGGGGCAAGTCCATGCGTTGAGTGCGGGACGGTTCGATGTGACTTCGGGGGTGCTGCGCCGCGTCTGGACGTTCGACGGATCGGACCGCGTGCCCGAACCCGCGCAAGTGGCTGAACTCATGCCGCTCATCGGCTGGGGCAAAGTGGGGTGGGAGCGACCCCTGCTCACTCTGCCGCCCGGCATGGAGATCGATCTGGGCGGCATCTGCAAGGAATATGCTGTCGACCGCGCCGCAATGGCAATCATGGCCGAAAGCGATTGTCCTGCGCTCGTCAACTTCGGCGGAGACCTCCGCACGACCCGCGCCAAAACCAAGGCGCGCTGGGCGGTAGCGATCGAATCGATGGATCCGGCCAAGGCTTCGGGTGGCTTGCTGCAGATCGATCAGGGCGCGATCGCCACCAGCGGGGATGCCAAGCGGTTCCTGCTGCGCGCGGGCAAGCGCTACAGCCATATCCTAGATCCCCGCACCGGCTGGCCGGTTGAAAATCCGCCGCGCTCGGTCACGGTCGCGGCGCGCACTTGCGTGCAGGCTGGAACGCTTTCCACGCTCGCAATGTTGCTGGGGCCGGATGCCGAGGCATTCCTCAAGGCTGAAAACGCCGAGGCCTGGGTGCTGCGTTAACGCATCCCTCGTCCGCCGGGTAACATCATGTCAAGGATCGGCGGGTTAGAAGCGCCCCAGCACAGCGTGCGCCCTTTTACCCGAATCTCTCGGGGCTGGCGCGCCAGGGGGTTTGGCTTGGCGCAGGAACAGGAACTGACGGGACAATCCCGGCAGGAACAGATGGGAGCGCCCCCGGGCTCGGAGCTTCGCTCTGCGCAGCGCTTTGCCCTGCTTATCCGCACCGCCAAGATCATCGCCGATGGCCGCGAGTTCCTTTGCATAATCCGAGATCTTTCGGCCACCGGGCTCAAGGTTCGGCTGTTCTCGCCCCTGCCCCAATCGCGCGGGTTGAGCATCCAGCAGGTAAACGGCGATCGTTACCCGGTTGAGCTTGTCTGGCAGGCAGACGACTATGCCGGCTTGCGCTTCCACGAGGAGATCGACGTCGAGCGCATGCTCGATGAAGGGGGCGCGATACTTCCCCGCAGGCAAGTCCGGCTGCGTATTGCGCTCGACGCCGTCCTGCACTCTGGCGGAGAGGCGGTGCGCGTCGCGTTCCGGGACATTTCTCAGCAGGGTGCCTGCGTCGAAAGCGAGAAATGGCTCCTGATGAACGAGCTCGTGCGCCTCGAAACGGGAGTCACGCTGCCGCTCTATGCGAAGGTCCGCTGGCGCAGCCATCCGCGCTATGGGTTGATCTTCGAACATACCTTCAAGCTTGATGAACTCGCGCGCATTTCCGCGCCCTTGCAGTTTGCCGAGGCGCTGCAGGAGCAGGTGCCTGTGCAGCGCAGCGCCAGTATTGGTGAAACGGCCGGGCCCCGCTCGATCTAGGGTGTGGCAAGGGCCCTTGCGGGTTCCTCGCGAGAAGCGTCGTTTCGCTTTCCCCGCCTCCCGCGTTAACTATCCCTTAGCCATTTTCGTTCACTTCCGATGCAAGCAGGACCGCTTCAACGGGAGCAAGCGATGGGTAACGGTTTCGTGGGCGTGCATGGGGACAGCAACGAGTTTGATGTCGACGTTGCGATCATCGGCGCGGGGCCTGCGGGCCTGACCGCTGGTTACCTGCTTTCCAAGAAAGGTCTCAAGGTCGCGATCATCGAGAAGGACCCGCGCTATGTCGGCGGCATCAGCCGCACTGTGGAGCACGAGGGTTACCGCTTCGATATCGGCGGCCACCGCTTTTTCTCGAAATCGCAGCAAGTTGTCGATCTCTGGAACGAGATCCTGCCCGACGATTTCATCCAGCGTCCGCGCATGAGCCGCATTTATTACGAGGGCAAATTCTACTCGTATCCGCTGCGCGCCTTCGAGGCGCTCGGCAACCTCGGTATTCTGCGCTCGACCTCGTGCATGATCAGCTATGTCTGGTCGCGCGCCTTCCCGATTCCGGACGTGAAGAGCTTCGAGGACTGGACCAGCAACCAATTCGGCAAGAAGCTCTATTCGATCTTCTTCAAGACCTACACCGAGAAGGTCTGGGGCATGCCCTGCAACGAAATGAGCGCCGACTGGGCGGCGCAGCGCATCAAGGGCCTCTCCCTCGGCGCTGCGGTGCTCGACGGGCTCAAGCGCAGCCTCGGGCTCAACAAGCGCCCGAACGACGGCATGCAGACCAAGACCTTGCTCGAAAGCTTCCGCTATCCGCGCCAGGGCCCGGGCATGATGTGGGAAGCCGCGCGCGACAAGATCGTGGCTGCCGGCGGCCAAGTGCTGATGGGTCACGCGATGAAGCAGCTGGCCAGCGATGGTCAGGGCGGCTGGCGCCTTTCGGCGACCCGCACCGATGCGGACGGCAACCCGGCGGGCGAGACCGTGATCCGCGCCGCCCACGCGATCAGCTCCGCGCCGATGCGCGAACTCGCCGCGCGCCTTCATCCGCTGCCGCAATCAACGCTGGAGGCAAGCCGCCTCAAGTACCGCGACTTCCTCACCGTGGCGCTCAAGATCCAGAGCGAGGACTTGTTTCCCGACAACTGGATCTACATCCACGACAGCAAAGTGCGCGTGGGCCGCGTGCAGAACTTCCGTTCGTGGTCGCCTGAAATGGTGCCGGACGAGAGCGTGGCCTGCGTTGGCCTCGAATACTTCTGCTTCGAAGGTGATGACCTCTGGGCTTCGAGCGACGAGGATCTGATCAAGCTCGCCACGAAGGAAATGGACATCCTCGGCCTCGTCGATCCGGCGAAGGTGATCGGCGGCGCAGTCGTGCGGCAGGAAAAGGCTTATCCGGTCTATGACGACGAATACGCTGCCAATGTCGCCGCGATGCGCCATGAGCTCGAGGCCAGCCACCCGAACCTGCACCTTGTCGGCCGCAACGGCATGCACCGCTACAACAACCAGGACCACGCGATGATGACCGCGATGCTCACGGTCGAGAACATCATCGCCGGTGCCCGTGTCTACGATATCTGGTGCGTCAACGAGGATGCCGAGTACCACGAGGCCGGCGACGAGGGCGCGCTCAGCACGCTGCCCGCACGTCCGGTCAGCGAGGACCAGGCTGCCGCGCTGGCCTCGGTGCGTGACGTGCCGACCCGGGTCAAGGCTGACGACGACAAGCCGCAAGGCCGTGCCGCCGCCTGATTGCCCGGCTTTCCTTCCGTCGTTCCCGCAACGTGATGTCTCGCTGAACTGGATATGGCCGTGACAGTCCTGGATATCTCCCACCTGAACCGCATCCGGCAGATCGTGCTGGTGCGCTACATTCTGGCGAGTGTCGGCGCGCTGGCGGTGGACATGGGCACATTCCTTGCCCTGCTATCCGCCGGTATCCTGCCCGTGGCCGCCTCGGCGGTGGGGTATGCGATTGGCATCGCGGTCCACTGGATACTCTCGAGCCGCAAGGTCTTTGCCGATCAGGTGGCGAGCGGCGGGATCGAGCGCACGCGGCAGAAGGCCATGTTCGTCGTTTCCGCGCTGGTTGGTCTTGGCGTTACCACCATGATTGTCGGCGGGGCCAGTGCGGCTGGTATGGATCCGCGACTGGCGAAGCTTGCCGCCATTGTCGTCAGCTTCTCGGTGACCTGGCTCCTGCGCAAACGGGTGGTATTCCGCTGATGGCCACACTTTATGCCTCCGGGCTTGCGGGCACGGCCAAGACCGATTCAATCACAGATCCGTCAAAGGCGGCGTGGCGCCGCGTACTCATTGCCTGGGCGATTCTGATTATCACGATGATTGCGGTCAAATTTCCGCTTATTGCCGAGATGCGGTTCAGCGACCCAGATGATGCCCTGCGATTGGTCGAGGTGCGTGATCTGCTCGCCGGGCAATCGTGGTTCGATGTCCACCAGTATCGCGTGGCCGCGCCGGCCGGTGTTGCGATGCACTGGTCGCGGCTTGTCGATATTCCGATTGCCGGCATGATCCTGATGCTTCGCCCTCTCATCGGCACGCATTGGGCAGAGCTTGCGACCGTTCTGGCCATACCCGCACTGACATTGCTTTGCGCTCAGGTTCTCGTCGCGCGGATCGCTACCCGCTTTTTCAACGATGATGTCGCCGGTCTGGCTTGCGTCACCTTTGGGCTCGCGGTGCCAGTCCTGTGGCAATTCACTCCGATGCGCATCGATCATCACGCATGGCAGATCGTTTTGGCGCTCGCGGCGCTTAATGGCCTGCTTGCACGAGATGCATGGCGCGGCGGCGGTGTGATCGGTCTGGCCTTGGCGGCATCAATGGCGATTTCGATTGAAGGCCTGCCGCTTGCTGTCTTGTTCCTCGGTGTGTGTGCGCTGCGCGGCTTGCGCGATCCCGCGACGCGGTTCGTTTCGCTGCTGGCTTCCTCTGGCGGTCTGGCTGTTGGGTCGATCATGTTCTTCCTGGGCACGCGCGGAACGTACGATCTTGTGACTCACTGTGATGCGATTTCGCCGGTACACCTCGCTTTGTTTGCCTGGACCGCAATCGGCGCGGCGGCGCTGCATTTTGCCTCGCCGCGCGCTTTCACCAGCAAGTTGATCGGGCTTGCCGCGATCGGCGCGGGCGCTGCAGCCATCTTGTTCGGTGCGGCACCGCAATGCCGAGGCGGCACATTCGTCATGCTGGACCCGCTCGTAATGCGCTATTGGTATCCTTCGGTCGCCGAGGGCATGCCCTTCTGGCACACCAGTCCGCCATTGGCTGCGTCCATCGTGATCGGGCCTCTGGTGGGGATCTACGGCGTGTTTCGGCTCTGGCGCGAAACGCCCGATCCCGCTGTGCGGGCCGCCTGGCTTGATTACATGCTGGTGCTGATAGGGGCCTGGTTGATTGGTGACATGATCTCGCGCGCTTCGGCCACCGCGTTGGTCTTCGCCGCGGTACCGACGGCTGCCCTGATCATGCGCTGGGTCTACAGCCTGCGTACGGTACCGGTTGTGGGTCGCATAGGTGGGTACATTGGGGTCATCATGCTGCTCGTGCCGCCGATCCCGGTTGTACTGGCAACGGGCCTTGTCAGCCCGCCGCCGGCCAACGCCGAAAAGGGCGCGATGAGCCAGTCGCATTGCAAGTATAACCTTGCCGGCCGTGCGCTTGATCGGTTGCCAACGACGGACATCTTCGCTCCGCTCGACATCGGGCCTGATATCATAGTCAAATCGCACCAGCGCGTTGTCGCCACGGGCCATCATCGCGGATCAGCGGGTATGCACGATGTGATTGCAGCGTTCATGGCTCCGCCTGAAGAAGCGCACAGCATCGTGCATTCGCGGCGTGCTACACTCATCGTGATTTGCCCCGATATCTACGAGCCCTCGATCTATGCGCGGCGTGCGCCGAACGGGTTGATGGCGCAGTTGCTTGCCAACCGTCCCCCTGATTGGCTGGAGCGGGCCGATCTTTCGCCGGGCTCGGGTTTTCAGTTCTGGCGGGTGGTGCGTTGAGCGCAGTGCGCCGTGCGAAAGCGTTTTGGCTTAGTCCGCGTCTCGCAAGGTGACCCAGATCGGCGCGTGGTCACTGGCCTTTTCGCGCCCGCGATAGGTCTTGTCGACGCCCGCGCCGGTCAGCCGGTCGGCAAGTTCGGGCGAGAGCAATGCGTGGTCTATACGAAAGCCGTGGTCGCGCGGCCAAGCGCCTGCCTGATAATCCCAGAAGGTCCAGATCCCGCCGCGCGGATGGTGCAGATCGATGGCATCGGTCCAGCCGTCATTGAGCAGGCGGCGATAGGCGTCGCGCGATGCGGGCTGCATCAGTGCATCGCTTGCCATCGCGCGCGTATCCCACACGTCCTTGTCCTCGGGAATCACGTTGAAATCCCCAATCACTAGAGCCGGGCACTCCTCCGCAGCAATCTGCGCCATGCGCGTACGCAACCGGTCCATCCAGCGCAGCTTGTAGTCAAACTTGGGGCCGGGCTGCGGGTTGCCGTTGGGCAGGTAGATGCACACGACGCGCAGGCCTTTGACGTCTGCCTCAAGGTAGCGCGAATGCTCGTCTTCGGGCTCCCCGGCAAGCCCACGCTGGACTTCGACCGGCAGGGCCCCGTCGGCCAGGATGGCCACACCGTTGAAGCCCTTCTGGCCGTGCCAGATCGCATGGTAGCCGATTTTCTCGAACTCGGCGGCGGGAAAGTCTGCGTCCTGGGTCTTGATCTCCTGCAGGCAGGCGACCGAAGGCCGGGTTTCCTCAAGCCATTCGAGCAGGCGCGGCAGCCGCGCCTTGATCCCGTTGATATTGAACGAAGCGACCTTGATCGTCACACCGAAAAGCTCGACCCGCAGCCGCAGCCCGATGCCGCCTGCGGGTTGGTGACGCGGAATGCCGCGCCGCCGAGCGATTCGATGTATTCGACCGTTGCTCCCGCGATCAGTTCTAGGCTCATCGCATCGACGAGCAGGCGCACGCCATCCGTTTCCGAGACGAGATCGTCCGGCTCAGGTGCATCGCCCATCTCGAACTTGTACTGAAAGCCCGAACAGCCGCCGCCTTCAACCGCGAGCCGCAACACAGCAGCGCGGTTCTGCTTCGCGGCGATGGCAGCAACGCGCGCCGCTGCGCTGGGTGCAAGGGTCACGCCGGGCGTTGTCGCCGCGTCTTGGGTCAATGTTGTCATGCCCCCAAGATAGGACGCACTGCGCTCGCGCTCAAGTCATGCTGACTGGATATACTCGCGCAGCGCTCCGGCCTCGGCTTCGATGCGGTCGATCCGGTATTTAACCAGGTCCCCGATCGAGATGAACCCTACCATCTTGCCCCCGTCGATCACCGGCAGATGGCGGATGCGCCGCCGGGTCATGAGCCCCAGAGCTTCCAGCGCGGTGCTGGACGGCGAAACCGAAATGACCGGCGCGGTCATCACATCGCGCACTTTCATGTCTAGTGCTGCGGCTCCATGGGTCTTGAGCGCATAAAGCACATCCCGTTCCGAAAAGATGCCGGCGACCGTGTGCCCGGCATCCGGGCTGCTGGCATCTGTCACGGGCAAGGCACCGATGCGGCGCGTTGCCAGGGTCTCCACGGCGTCGGCCACGCGGTCGTCGGCCTGGCAGTGCCACACCTCGCCCGAACGGCCTGCGATCAGCATTGCGATCGTCATGGCATCCTCCTGCTTTTTAAGCCGGACGGTCGTTTGGACGCCGCCCGTAAGGGCGATCATGCCACCAAAGGGCAAGGAGTGAAAGCGATTGCCACGCTGGGGTGCCTGGCGCATGGAACGGGCTATGGTTCGCCCCTCGCCCGTACGCCCCTCCCCGCTTGATGACCCGCATTTCGCCGAGTTTGCCTGGGCCCGTTACTTTCGGCTGATGCGCTGGATGATGCTGTTCACGGCCTGCGTCGTGGCGGTTTGCCTGGCCTATCTCCATGCGGTGGTCGGTGAAGCGCCGATCCATCTCTATATCGCCGCAACGCTGGGCATCGGTTTTACGATGATGCTGATGGCTGCGCTGATGGGGCTCGTATTCCTCTCAAGCGGCACGGGCCATGATGAGGCGATCGACAACACGCTCGATGCGCATATCGACGCCTGGAGAGATTGAAATCAGGTCCGGCTCGAATCGGGTCCGGCTCTACTCAGGCGGATTGAGCCGGTATTCCTCGACTGGTACGCCGCCGATCACATGCTCCTGGATGATCCGCTCGAGCACCGGCGGGGTACAGGAATGGTACCAGACGCCGTCCGGATAGACGAGCGCGACCGGCCCGACCGCGCAGACACGCAGGCAACCGACCTTGTTGCGCAAAACGCCCTGTGGCCCGCCCAGCTTGAGTTCACCCAGCCGCCGCTTGAGGAAGGCCCAGGCCTCTTCACCCACTTCGCGAGGGGCGCACTTGTCCTTGTCTGGCCCCGCGCAGAGCAGGATATGGCGCTGCGGCGCGAAGCCGCCCAATCCTTCGACGGCCCGGCGTGCGAGGGTGAGCGGGTCGTCTACCGAATCAGCCATACCTTGAGCCTTTCGCGCAAAGCCGGGTCGATCGGCATGGGGCGCTCGCCATCGGTGAACACGATGGTGACATGTGCGGTGGCGACCGGCCGGCCCTCCTGCAGCAGCAATTGCCTGAGGCTCCAGCTGCTGCGCCCGCCGGGCAGAACGCCGACGCGGCACTCGAGACCTTGGGGATAATAGGCCTGTGCCAGATAATCGATGGTCACGTTCGCGACCATGAAGCGCGCGCTGGTCGTGTTGCGAGGGAAGCCGACAGCGGTGATGAAGCGCAGCCGCGCATCCTCGAACACCGCAGCCATGGCGACATTGTTGATGTGCCCGTTTGGATCGAGATCGGCAAAGCGCGTGGTCACCGCATTCGCGAAAGGATAGCGCGCCGGATCGAGGAGCGCGGGATCGGGTCTCGCCATATCAGAAACCGGCCATATTAGCGGTTTTGCCGCTCAGCCCTTCTTGCCGACAATGCGCGCGATCTCGGCCGCGACCAGCTTTTCAACCATCGGCGGCAGGTTGCGATCCAACCATTCGGCGAGTTGCGGGCGGAGCAGTTCGCGCACGAGGCTCTCTAGCGAGGTCTCGCCCGAGCGAACGATCTGCGGGGCAGCCCCCGGCGCAGACATCATAGCCAGTGCAGCCAACGATTCGCGCATCGAGGCGGTTGTCGTTTCCTGCAGGAGCGGCGCTTCGTCTTCGTCGTCCATGTCGGTGCTCCCTGCGCTGTTACGCCCGCGCTCTTCGCTCAGGATTTGCGCGGCCACCTCACTCAGATCAAGCACATCGGCGGGGAAGGAGGCGGGCTTGCCTTCGCTGCGGAGAGCGGGCTGCGCGGCAATGCGCGTCGCGACAACAGCCTCGTCCGCGCTCTCGCGCCGAATGCGCTCGCGCGCGGCTTCGGCCCGGTTATCGCGCGCGATCACCTTCTTGATCGATTCGAGGATTACCTCGACCGAAGGTTCTGAAGTCTGCCGCATGCGAATCCCCAAAGCAGGTGAGCGAATCAGTTCGGTATGCACGACGCATGTACCACTATGGCACAGTCTGCGCAGGCGTTGTTGCAGTTTGCGCAGGCGTGTCAACCGTGCGGGTGGCCTTCGCGGTCGGTGCGGGGTCGAAAGACCAGTCCCATACCCGGCTGCGCACGCGCTGATAGTTGGCATCGGGGTCATAAAGCATGGCTGCGTCGAACCCGAGATCGGCTGCCTGGGCCTTGCCCATGGCCGCGAGCAGATTGAACGCTGCGACATAGGCATTGCGCCGCGCGGCGACCAATCCGACCTGAGCGCGCAGCAATTCCTGCTCCGCATCAAGGATGTTCAGAATGGTGCGGTTGCCTACGGTGTTTTCCGCGCGCACACCCTCAAGGCTGAGCGCGGCGGCATCCACTGCGGTCTGGTTCAGCGTGATAACGTCATTAGCCGCACGCCAAGAGGTATAGGCCGAGCGGACCGTGGCGATCACCTGACGTTCGGCGGAAATCTCCTGTTCCAGCGCGGCGCTGGCATTGGCCTGGGCCTGGCGCTGCTGCGCAGCGGGCAGCCCGCCCTGGAACAACGGAATGGTGGCGCGGACACCGGCTTGCGCCGTGGTCTGCTTTTGCGTGAACCCATTGCCGCCCGCGCTGCTGCCGAGCGAGCCGAGATAGTCCGAATAGTCCCCGCTGGTGAACAGCGAGAGCTTGGGTAGACGGCCCGCGCCGGCGACCTTCACGTCATAGCCTGTGGCCTTGCTGCGTTGACGCGCGGCCAGAAGATCGGGGTTGCTGTCGAGCGCGGCCTGCACAGCCTCTTCGGGAGAGGCTGGAAGCGCAGCAAGTGGAGGCGGTGGCTGGAGATCGGCCGGCACTTTGCCGACAACCTGCACATAGCGTTCGCGGCTCGCCACAAGCGCGGCTTCCGCATTGCGCAAGTCGGCCCGCGCCAGCGCGAGGCGCGAATTGGACTGCGCCACGTCGGTGCGGGTCACATCGCCGATCTCGAAACGGTCGCTGGTGGCCTTGAGGTTGACCTCGAGC
>CANFIV010000012.1 GCA_947446935.1 Sphingomonadaceae bacterium
GTGAAGTCCGACGACGTTGTCGGCCGCACCAAGGTCTATGAAGCGATCGTCAAGGGTGACGACACCTTCGAGGCCGGCATTCCCGAGAGCTTCAACGTGCTCGTCAAGGAAATGCGCAGCCTCGGCCTCAACGTCGAGCTTTCGTCGATCGATGTCGACGAAGACGGCGTCGCGATCGCGGCGGAGTAACGCCATACGTCTCCCCTCCCGCTTGCGGGAGGGGTCGGGGGTGGGCCTTTGCGGTGCCACCCAGCAGACCCACCCCTAACCCCGACCGCCAAGCGGAAGGGGGATAAAGGAAGAAGACCATGAACGACCTGACCAAGTTCACGAACCAGATCGCCAAGACCGAGACTTTCGACCAGATCCAGATCGGCCTTGCCTCGCCCGAGCGCATCCGTTCGTGGTCCTTCGGCGAAATCAAGAAGCCGGAGACGATCAACTACCGCACGTTCAAGCCCGAGCGTGACGGCCTGTTCTGCGCGCGCATCTTCGGCCCGGTGAAGGACTACGAGTGCCTCTGCGGCAAGTACAAGCGCATGAAGTACAAGGGCGTCGTCTGCGAAAAGTGCGGCGTCGAAGTCACCGTCACCAAGGTGCGCCGCGAGCGCATGGGCCACATCGAGCTGGCCGCCCCTGTGGCGCACATCTGGTTCCTGAAGTCGCTGCCTTCGCGCATCGGCCTGCTGCTCGACATGCAGCTCAAGCAGCTTGAGCGCATCCTCTACTTCGAGAGCTATGTCGTGATCGAGCCGGGCATCACCCCGCTTGAGCGCTACCAGCTGCTGACGGAAGACGAGCTGCTCGACGCGCAGGACGAATACGGCGAGGACGCGTTCTCGGCCGGCATCGGCGCCGAGGCGGTCAAGCACATGCTCATGGACCTCGATATGGTCCAGGAGAAGGAAGACCTGCTCAAGGAGCTCTCGGAAACCAAGTCCGAGCTCAAGCCCAAGAAGATCATCAAGCGCCTCAAGGTCGTCGAATCGTTCATCGATTCGGGCAACCGTCCGGAGTGGATGATCCTCGACGTGATCCCGGTCATTCCGCCCGAACTGCGCCCGCTGGTGCCGCTCGATGGCGGCCGCTTCGCAACCTCGGATCTCAACGATCTCTATCGCCGCGTCATCAACCGCAACAATCGTCTCAAGCGCCTGATCGAGCTGCGCGCGCCGGACATCATCGTCCGCAACGAAAAGCGCATGCTGCAGGAAGCCGTTGACGCGCTGTTTGACAACGGTCGTCGCGGTCGCATCATCACCGGCGCGAACAAGCGTCCGCTGAAGTCGCTGTCCGATATGCTCAAGGGCAAGCAGGGCCGGTTCCGCCAGAACCTGCTTGGCAAGCGCGTCGATTATTCGGGCCGTTCGGTGATCGTGACCGGTCCCGAGCTCAAGCTGCACCAGTGCGGCCTGCCCAAGAAGATGGCGCTCGAGCTGTTCAAGCCGTTCATCTACGCCCGTCTGGACGCCAAGGGTCTTTCGATGACCCTTAAGCAGGCCAAGAAGTGGGTCGAGAAGGAGCGGAAGGAAGTCTGGGACATCCTGGACGAAGTGATCCGCGAACACCCGGTCATGCTCAACCGCGCGCCGACGCTTCACCGTCTCGGCATTCAGGCGTTCGAGCCCGTGCTGATCGAGGGCAAGGCGATCCAGCTGCACCCTCTCGTCTGCTCGGCCTTCAACGCCGACTTCGACGGTGACCAGATGGCTGTCCACGTGCCGCTTTCGCTGGAAGCCCAGCTCGAAGCACGCGTGCTGATGATGTCGACCAACAACATCCTCTCGCCCGCCAACGGCAAGCCGATCATCGTGCCTTCGCAGGACATGGTCCTCGGCCTGTACTACCTGTCGATGGACCGTCAGGGCGAGCCGGGCGAAGGCATGCTGCTGGCCGATATGGCCGAAGTGCATCAGGCGCTGTTCGCCGGGGCTGTCACCATGCACTCGAAGATCACGGCCCGCGTGCCGCAGACCGACGAGAACGGGAAGCAGTACCTCAAGCGTTATGAAACAACGCCGGGCCGCATGCTCATCGGCGAATGCCTGCCCAAGAGCAGCACGGTTCCCTTCGAGCTGGTCAACCGCCTGCTCACCAAGAAGGAAATCGCCGACGTCATCGATCAGGTCTATCGCCACACCGGCCAGAAGGACACGGTTCTGTTCGCCGATGCGATCATGAGCCTGGGCTTCCGCAACGCGTTCAAGGCCGGCATTTCGTTCGGCAAGGACGACATGATCATCCCTGATGCCAAAGTCCCGCTGGTGGCCGAAACCAAGGACCTGGTGGCTGATTACGAGCAGCAGTATCAGGATGGTCTGATCACCCAGCAGGAAAAGTACAACAAGGTGATCGACGCCTGGAGCCGTTGCGGCGATCAGGTGGCGGCCGCCATGATGGAAGAGATCAAGGCAACGCCGCTGGACGAGCACGGCCGCGAGAAGCAGGTCAACTCGATCTACATGATGAGCCACTCCGGCGCGCGTGGTTCGCCAACGCAGATGAAGCAGCTTGCGGGTATGCGCGGCCTCATGGCCAAGCCGTCGGGCGAGATCATCGAAACCCCGATCATCTCGAACTTCAAGGAAGGCCTCACCGTCCTTGAGTACTTCAACTCGACCCACGGCGCCCGTAAGGGCCTCGCGGATACCGCGCTGAAGACCGCCAACTCGGGCTACCTGACGCGCCGTCTCGTCGACGTTTCGCAGGATTGCGTCGTCACCATCGACGATTGCGGCACCGAACGGGCGCTCGAAATGCGTGCGATCGTTCAGGGTGGTGCGACCATCGCCTCGCTGGGCGAGCGCATCCTGGGCCGTACTCTGGCCGAGGACATGATCGAGGCCAAGACCGGTGACGTGCTGATGCCCAAGGGCACTCTGCTCGACGAAGCCGCGATCGTGAAGATCGAGGCAGCGGGCGCACAGTCTGCACGCATCCGCTCGCCGCTGATCTGCGCGGCGCAAGTGGGCGTCTGCGGCACCTGCTATGGCCGCGATCTCGCGCGCGGTACGCCGGTCAACATCGGCGAGGCGGTCGGCGTCATCGCCGCGCAGTCGATCGGCGAGCCGGGCACGCAGCTCACCATGCGTACGTTCCACATCGGTGGTGCGGCGCAGGTGAACGAGCAGTCCAACCTCGAATCGCTGTGCGACGGTACCGTGGTCCACCGCGATATCCCGACGATCATGGACTCGCGCGGTCGGCGCCTCAGCCTTGCCCGCAACGGCGAGATCGTGGTGCTCGACAACGATGGCCGCGAACGCGCGATGCACCGCGTGCCTTATGGTACGCACTTGCTGCACGAGAACGGCGCTTCGGTGAAGCAGGGCGAACGTCTCGCTGAATGGGATCCGTTCACCTTGCCGGTCATCACCGACAAGGCGGGCGTGGTGCGCTATCAGGATCTGGTCGATGGGCGTACGCTCACCGAGCTGGTCGACGAAGCCACCGGTATCGCCCAGCGCGTTGTCACGGAAAACCGCATCGGCGGGCGCGGCAAGAAGGAAGACCTCCGTCCGCGTCTGACCCTGATGGACGAAAACTCGGGCGAGGCCGGTCGCTATCTGATGGCGCCGGGCACGACGCTTTCGGTCGAAGATGGCCAGACGGTCAAGGCCGGTGACGTGCTGGCGCGTGCCAGCCGCGAAGCCGCCAAGACCCGTGACATCACCGGCGGTCTGCCGCGGGTGGCCGAGCTGTTCGAGGCACGCAAGCCCAAGGACAACGCGATCATCGCCAAGATTTCGGGCCGCATCGAGTTCGTTCGCGACTACAAGGCAAAGCGCAAGATCGCGATCATCCCCGAGGAAGGCGAACCGGTCGAGTACCTGATCCCCAAGTCCAAGGTGATCGACGTGCAGGAAGGCGACTTCGTCAAGAAGGGCGACAACCTGATCTCGGGCTCGCCCGATCCGCATGACATTCTGGAAGTGCTGGGGGTCGAGGCTTTGGCCGAATACCTCGTCGCGGAAATCCAGGAAGTCTATCGTCTGCAGGGCGTGAAGATCAACGACAAGCACATCGAGGTGATCGTTCGCCAGATGCTGCAGAAGGTCGAGATCACCGAAGGCGGCGATACCACGCTGCTGGCAGGCGAGCAGGTCGATCTGGAAGAAATGAACGAATACAACGCCAAGCTTGAGCTGGGCATGCGCCCGGCCGAAGGCAAGCCGGTGCTTCTGGGCATCACCAAGGCTTCGCTGCAGACGCGTTCGTTCATCTCGGCCGCCTCGTTCCAGGAAACCACCCGCGTGCTCACGCAGGCGGCGGTAGAAGGAAAGAAGGACTCGCTAATCGGGCTCAAGGAAAACGTCATTGTCGGCCGGCTTATCCCGGCAGGCACGGGCGCGGGCATGAACCGCATGCGCGTGGCGGCCACCAGCCGCGACGCCGCGCTGCGCGCTTCGTATCGCAAGCTGCAGGAATCGCTGATCGCGCCGGAATCGGCTGCCGAAGAGCATGCCGCCGAATTGGCGCAGGGCCCCGAAGCGGCGATCGGCAACGATCCGCTGGCAGCAGTTGAAGGCGAAACCCATGGGCTTGATGCCGATGCGGGCGATTACCTGATCGAGAACGGCGAAGCCTGATCCGAAAGGGTCGCAAGGCCATCAAGACGAACAAAGGACCCCGCCGGAGCGATTCGGCGGGGTTTTTTTGTATGAATCCGAAGGACTACGTATTTTTCGCAGCGCCGCCGGATGCCAGCTGGCAAGGCGTGAGGCTTTACTAACCTTAACGAGGCCGTGTGCTCCGCGCGGTCCGATAAGGGAACTTGGCATGCTCAGCCACAAGGCGCGCATCGGCGCGCGGCTTCTGATCGGTCTTGTGCTGGCGATCATCGCGCTCGCTTCTGTCGTCGTCTACGGCATTCGCGCCGGCGGTCCGCTGACTCAGGGCGCTGCGCTGCAGGATGAGCTTCTTGCCGATGTGCTCCCGCCTCCGGCCTTTGTGGTTGAGCCATATCTCAACGCTTCGCTGATCGCTCACGATCCCGATCGTGCCGGCCCTCAGCTGGCCGAGCTCAAGGACGAACGAGCCGAGTTCGAGGATCGCAAGACATACTGGAAGACCGCCGACGTGCCGCAGCAGCTCCGCCCGGCGCTGAATGATACGATCGCTGCGGCCGACCGGTTCTGGCAAGTGATGGACACGAAGTTCCTTCCTGCCGTTACCAGCCGCAACCGTCCGGCCATTGAAGAAGCCTTCACCATGGGGCTTGCCCCGATCTATCGCGTCCAGCGCGAGCAGGTCCGCAGCATTGTCGCGCTCTCGCGGACCTACAGTGCCGAGACCGATCGCGCGAACGGGAACCTTGCCTCGCTGGCGTTTACCGGCCTCGGTGTCTTGGCGCTGCTGATGCTCGGTCTCATCCTGTGGAGCGCCCGGGCCGCGCAGCGCCTGGTTGTCAATCCACTGGTCGACACCGCTGGTGCCATGCAGCGCATGGCTGAGGGCGATGTCGAATTCACGATCGATGGCGCCGAGCGCGCCGACGAGTTCGGACAGGTGGCCCGGGCCATGCGGGTCTTCCGCGAGGCGGAAGCCGCGCGCCGTCAGGCCTCGGCCGAGCAGGAAATCGTGGTCACCGCGTTGTCCTCGGGTCTGGCGCGCATGGCCAGCAAGGACCTTGAGCACCGGCTCGAGCAGGCGTTTCCGCCAAGCTACGAAACCCTGCGGTACAACTACAATGAAGCCATCGCTTCGCTGGCCGACGCCTTGCGCACCGTGCGTGTTGGCACGGCAAGCGTTCAGGGCAGCATTGCGGAGATTGGCGTTGCTGCGGAAGACCTCGCGCTGCGCAACGAATCGCAGGCCTCCCGCATTGCCGAAACCGCCCGCGCCATGGATTCGGTCACGGCTATTGTGCATGAAACCGCGAAGAGCGCCCAGGCGGTAAGCCAGACTATCACTGCGGCTGACCGCGAAGCCAGCGAGGGTGGCGAAGTCGTCCGCCGGGCGATCGAGGCGATGTCGGCGATCGAGGCCTCGGCGCAGGAGATCGGCCAGATCATCACCGTGATCGACGGCATCGCGTTCCAGACCAACCTCCTGGCGCTCAACGCCGGTGTCGAAGCCGCACGCGCGGGCGAGGCAGGCAGGGGCTTTGCCGTTGTTGCTACCGAAGTGCGCGCGCTGGCCCAGCGCTCGGCCGATGCGGCCCAGAGCATCAAGGCGCTGATCACCACCAGCGGCGAACAGGTCGGCGCGGGCGTCGAACTGGTCAGCCAGAGCGGGACCAAGCTGGGCGGCATTGTCCGCCGCATTGGCGAGATCAGCGCGCTGATCGGCGACATCGCAGGCTCCGCCTCGCGTCAGGCCGCCAGCCTGAGCCAGATCAACAGCGCGATGGGTGAGATGGACCGCATGACCCAGCAGAATGCGGCCATGGTCGAGGAATCCTCGGCTGCGACGCGCAGTCTTTCATCCGAAGCTGTGCGGCTGACCGAGCTGGTTGCGACATTCCGGACCCGCGATGTCACCAGTCGCCCCGCGGCGGTGGCAGTGCCCGAGAACCTGCGCCGCACGTCGGCGCTGGAGAGCGCGCATGTCCCGACGCGGCTGGCATTGGCGAGCTAGATCCTGACCCTGGATCCTGACCTTGGGGTCAGGATCCAGAGACAAGCCGATCAGCGGGGGCGGCGATGCTCGCCCTTCACCCAGCGCACGGTGCCCGAACTGGCGCGCATGACGACGCTTTCGGTTGTCATCACGCCGCTCTTGTTTGTCTTCACGCCTGCGAGCAGCGAGCCATCGGTCACGCCGGTTGCGGCAAAAATGCAGTCGCCCTTGGCCAGTTCCTTGAGATCGTAGACCTTGTTGAGATCCGTGATGCCCCACTTGCGCGCGCGGGCTTTCTCGTCTTCGTTGCGGAACAGCAGGCGGCCCTTGAACTGGCCGCCGACGCAGCGCAGCGCGGCGGCTGCCAGAACGCCTTCGGGGGCACCACCGGTGCCCATGTAGAGATCGATGCCGGTGTCCTCGTTGGTCACCGCGATCACGCCCGCCACGTCACCGTCTGGGATGAGGCTGATGCCGCAACCAAGACCGCGCAACTCGGCGATGAGATCGGCATGGCGCGGCCGGTCGAGCACGCATACGATAATGTCTTCGGGCTTCACGCCCTTCGCTTCGGCCACGGCCTTGACGTTTTCGGTGGGCGTGCGGTTCAGGTCGATGATGCCATCGGGGTAGCCGGGCCCGACTGCGAGCTTGTCCATATAGACGTCGGGTGCGTTGAGCAGGCCGCCCTCTTCGGCCACCGCCAGCACGGCGAGCGCGTTGGGGCCTGCCTTGGCGGTGATCGTCGTGCCTTCAAGCGGATCGAGCGCGATGTCGATCTTTGGCCCCTTGCCGGGGGCGGCGCCGACCTTTTCGCCGATGAAGAGCATCGGCGCCTCGTCGCGCTCACCCTCGCCGATCACGACGGTGCCGTCCATGTAGAGCTCGTTGAACGCGGCGCGCATCGCCTCGACGGCGGCAGCGTCGGCAGCTTTTTCGTCGCCGCGCCCGATCAGGCGCGAGGCACCGATGGCAGCGGCCTCGGTCACGCGGACCATTTCGAGCACGAGGACGCGGTCCAGAACTTGCGAGGCGGCGGGTGCGGGGCGTGCGTCGGTCACGTTGACTCCTTGGGCTGCTTGGCGGAAGAACCACGGCCCTAGACGGAGGGATGTACGCTTGTCGAGGCGCGGTTTTGAGCATCTGGTCGCACTCTGCGCATTCCTATGCGCGAGTTTGTCCGCAGGGCATGTTCTGGCGCAAGAGAATACGCCAGCCACGGCGGCCACCAAGCCGGCCGAATCACCCGCCGAAACAAACGCCGCCATTGCGCAGCGGCTGCTTCAGGCCACGCAGCGGCCGCGCTGCGGAGTTCCTGCGGCGGACGGATCGATCGTGGTCTGCGGTGGACGCGAGGCCAGCGACAGGGAGCGTCTGCCGCTGCGGGATGAGCTCGAATCAGCGCATTCGACCAACGACGGGGTGCCGCGGGCACCGAATGTCTTCGGGATCAACCACGGCGGCACGTCGATCTCGGGCTGCTTTCTGCCGCCCTGCCCGCCGCCGGTCATGCCGGATATCGATTTCGCCGCCTTGCCCGAAGCCCCACCCGATTCGGATGCGGACAAGATCGCGCGGGGCGAGATCAAGGCTCCCTAGGGAGCGTCAGTCTTCGAGGATGTGCATGACCAGTGGCGGCGCGCCGAGGCTGGGCGAACCTTCAAGCAGGCGCAAGGCGTCGGCAATCGCGCGTTCGGGTCCTTCATGGGTCACGATGGCGACCAGCACCTGGTCAGCGCTGCCGATCGCGGCGCGGCCCTTCTGGATCAGGCTCTCGATTGAGACCCCCGCGTCACGCATCGCCGCCGTGATCTCCGCCAGCACGCCCGGCCGGTCTGCCACGGTGAAGCGCAGATAGGCCTTGCCGGTGCGGTGCCCGGTATCAGCCGGTGCCGCCGCCTCAAGCTCGGCTGCGGGGATCGAGAACGGCGCGCCAATGTCGCCGCGCGCGATGTCGATCAGATCGGCCACAACCGCGCTTGCGGTCGGCCCGTCTCCCGCGCCGGCACCCTGGAACAGCAGCCGGCCCACGAAATTGCCTTCCGCCACCACGGCGTTGGTCGCGCCGTCGACATGGGCCAGCGGGTGATCGCGGTGGACCAGCATCGGATGCACGCGCTGGAACAGCCGCCGCTCGCCTGCGGCATCGATCTCGGTCTCGGCCATGCCGATCAGGCGGATATAGTAGCCCAGAGCATCGGCCTCGGCGATATCGGCAGCCAGCACGCGGCGAATGCCGGTGGCGGCGACGGGCCCGAAATCGACCGCAGTGCCAAAGGCGATGCTCGAGAGAATCGCCAGTTTGTGTGCGGCATCGATGCCGTCGATGTCGAACGAGGGGTCGCTTTCAGCATAGCCCTTGGCCTGCGCTTCGGCGAGCACATCGGCGAAATCGCGGCCAGTGTCCTCCATCGTCGAGAGGATGTAATTGCAGGTGCCGTTGAGAATGCCATAGACGCGGTCGATGTGGTTGGCCGCCGCGCCTTCCTTGAGCGCCTTGATCACCGGGATCCCGCCCGCCACCGCCGCTTCGAACTTCAGTGCGACCTTGGCGGCTTCGGCCTTGGTCGCCAGTTCCAGCCCATGGTGGGCGATCATCGCCTTGTTGGCGGTGACGAGCGCCTTGCCTGCCTCGAAGGTGGTGCGCGCGAGGGCGAGCGCAGGGCCATCCGCACCGCCGACCAGCTCCACCACGACATCGACATCGGGCCGCTCACCCAGAATCACCATGTCGTCTTCCCAGGCATAGCCGGAAAGATCGACGCCGCGGTTCTTGCCCCGGTTGCGTGCACTGATGGCGGTGATCGTGATCGGCCGCCCGGCGCGGCGCGCGATCAGGTCGGCATTGGCTTCCAGCAGCCGAATCACGCCGCCGCCCACGGTGCCGAGTCCGGCAAGCGCGATGCGCAAAGGTTCGCTCATGAGTATCCCCGTCAAATCTTATCCCGCGCCTTAGGGGAGCTCATGGCCCCTCGCAACCGGCGGGGTCTTCTGGATTCTGCTTCAGCCAAGCTGGAGCAGATTGCGGCACCGATCCGCTCCCCCTGAGGGGAATGACACCTAAAGAGCCCCGCGCTTGCGTTCGCAAGGGCCCAGATCGGCCAGCACCTTGGCGTAGTCCTCGGCCGCGATTCGCCGGTCGGCCAGCGTGTCGGAGATATTGGCGCGTTCTGGCAACCGCTGCGGCAAACCGCAGGCGAGCCGGTACCAGGCGAGGGTGGCCGGCAGCGGTGGGTGGGCGGAGGAATCGACGATTTCGGTGAAGCTTACGCCCCACGATACCGGCTGGTCGGGCCTGCGCAGCACCGAAATCGAGACCGGCGCGCCCGTAGCCGTGGCGAGGAACAGCTGCGTCTCGCCCTCGCCAGCCAGATTGCCAGAAACGTGCAGCGCCTCGCGCAGCGCGGTGATGGCAGGTGGGGCTTCGGGCCGCGTCGTTTCGGTGAGAATAGACCTGAGCGTGGCCTCGCGCGCGCCTGTCGCCGCCAGCATGGCATCGCGCGCCACCAGTTGGAGTTCGCCCGGCCGGTCCGGCACAGTCCGCGCCAGCACGAGAACTTCGGTCTTGGTCAGCTTCGCAGCCTTGCCCCGGGCATCCAGCGGCACATCGGCAAGGAACTTGATCGATTCGCCAAGGTCTGGGCCGATCAGGAGCGCGGTGGTGCGCGCCTCGATGTAAAATCTGGCCCGTCCAGCCGCCAGGCCGGGCGCTTCCTCGGGCTTCAGACGCACGGCCTTGCGCACTTGCGCCCGCACCACGACCTCGGCTGGGAGAGCAAGGTCAACGAGATCGGCATAGGCATAATCCGAATCGGGCAGCAGCGCAGGTGTCATCGCCTCGGACAAAGGCGTTTCCTGCCCGTAGGTTGCGGACCCGGGCACGAGGCACAGCAGGGCTCCCGTAATGAAACTGCCTCCGATCCGGAATGCGTTGGGGCGGGAAAGAAGGGGCATTGCAGGGTCCTCATATGGCATTTGCGGCCGAATTTCCTGGCTTCGCCGTCTGTTTCAGGCAGCGAAACCGTGAATTGAGGGTTAACCGATAAAGCATTTGCGCGCCCTTGGCTTCGGCGTTAAAGCTCCCGGACATCGGGTATTTCAACAATGAAAGCTCGAAAAAGCCGACAGCGGGTTCCTTGCACTCGATGTCGGCGGACCGGTTTGCCGGCAGGGTGGAATGAAATCGCTGGATTGGCCAATCGCGCTGGACGGGTGATTCCGTGCGCGGTTACGTGATGAATCGTACCGTTTTCGGTCTCGCACATCGCGGATATCAGGAGTTTAGGAGCTGAATGGCATACGCTGACCAACAGATGAGCGGTAACAAGATCACCGCGCTCATCGTCGTTGCGATCCTCCATATCGTCGTCGGCTACGCTCTGGTTACAGGGCTGGCTTATGAGGCGTTCAAGAAGATCAAAGAGGTGACATCGGCGGTCAACATCGAGGAAGAGAAGCCTCCCGAGACTCCGCCGCCTCCCCCGCCAAAGCAGGATACGCCGCCGCCCATCGTGGCGCCGCCGCCTCCCGTGTCTTTCACCCAGGCTGTGCAGCCGCAGATGGAAACCGTGTCGACTCCGCCGCCTCCGGCGCCTGTGTTCGTCACGCCCGCTCCGCCGCCGCCGCCTCCGCCGCCGCCGCCGAAGTTCCAGCCGAAGAGCGCTGCGCCCAAGGGCAATCCTGCGAACTGGGCGACGTCGAACGACTATCCCTCGCGCGCTCTGCGTGAAGAGCGTGAAGGCATCACCGGTTTCCGTGTGACTGTCGGTACCGACGGGAAAGTGGCGGATTGCCAGGTGACGCGTTCGAGCGGCAGCCCTGATCTCGATCAGGCAACGTGCGACAACATCAGGCGTCGTGCCCGGTTCGCGCCGGCCACGGACGGTGAAGGTAATCCCACCACCGGTGCATATTCGAGTTCGATCCGCTGGGTCATTCCTAAGGACTGATCCGGCGCGGTCTGACCGCGCAAGCACAACCTGAACTTATCTTTTTGACCCTTGCTACGATATTTTGAAGAGGAAGACCCGAATGCTCATCCAAACGCTCGCCGCGGTAGCAACCTCCGCCGCGCCGCAGAACAAGTTCGGCTTTGTTGAAGCCCTGCAGGCCGGTGGTTTCATCGCCTACTCCACCGTCTCGATCCTCGGCATCATGTCGTTCGGCTCGTTCTTTATCCTGTTCACCAAGTTCTTCGAACAGCAGAAGATCATGGGTCAGTACAAGACCCTCGCCGCTTTCTGGCGCGCCCCCAGCCTTCGTGA
>CANFIV010000013.1 GCA_947446935.1 Sphingomonadaceae bacterium
AAGTCTTATGTGGATACCAGCTGCGGGCAGATCCATGTGCGCAGCATGGCGGGCGAGGGCACGCCGATCGTCTTTTTCCACCAGACCGCCAGTTCGGGGCAGATGTGGCTTAAGACCATGCAGCTGCTGGCCGGTGAATGGCCGATGCATGCGCTGGATACGCCGGGCTTCGGCGGTTCATGCGATGTGCCAGAAGATGTCTCACCATCAATGACCGAGTATGTAGGCTGGTTGGGTGAGGCGGTGCGCGCACTGGGCATCACCAAGTGCCATGTGGTGGGGCATCACACCGGCTCTTGCATCGGCGTGGAACTCGCGGCGCGGCAGCCGGACCTCGTCGCTTCGCTGACCATGATCGGCCCGGTTCCGCTGACCGCTGAGGAGCGGGTCGAGTTTTCGAAGTACTACGGTACGCCTTTTTCCCCGGTCGTGAGCGGAAGCTATCTGCTCGATAATTGGGAGTATCTCCGCCAGCTGGGCGCGCATGCCGATCCTCAGCTGATGCACCGCGAAATGGTCGATCAGATGCGCGCCTATATCGGGCGGGTGAAGAGCTACAGCGCGGTGTGGGGGCAGGACTTCCCGGAATTCTACAAGGCGATCAAGGTGCCGATGATGATCGCCGCCGCGCCGGATGATGTGCTGCATCCCTATCTTGCGCGTGCTGCCGAAATGCGGCCCGATGCGCGCGTGCTGCCGGTTGACGGCGCGAATTTTGAACCCGACCTCGATGCTGCCAATTTTGCCGCTGGACTGGCGTCGTTTTTGCGCGATGTTGCTGCTTAGTCTTATCAAAGGATGGATGTCATGACGGCCACTCAGGATCTGACCACTCAATTCCGCCACGGCGTTCTGCCGCAAACGACTTCGGACGAGTTTTCGCGTCAGGAGTTCGTCAAGAGCTTGAAGTTCCACCTCGCCTCCAAGGTCTCGCTGGGCAACCACGATGCCTATGAAGCGCGGGCCAAGCCAGCCTTCACCAAGGCGACCGGTGCCGCACCGGAAACCTATGCCGATATCCGCCGCGCGATGAGCGAGGACCCCTACTTCAACTTCTGGAGCGCGATGCAGCGCAACAGCCAGGAGATGATGTGGAAGTCGGTGCAGATCCCGGTCGAGCGCCAGCTGCCCGATCTGATCGCGGCGGCGGGCGGGGCGGCCACTGCGGCTGGAACGCTTCGGCTGAATCCTGAACTGGAAATCCCGAAGTATCATCGCGGCGTGGATATCCATTGCATGCCAGGCGGCTATCACACCGAATTCACTGCGGACGATGTCGCCAATGGCGCGGTCTATGACACGGCGGTCTATATCTATGCGATGGGCCGGATGGGGCCGCTCAACAGCGATATCGGCGATACCACGATCGCGTGGATCAAGGAGAACCACCCCGATTTCAAGCCACGCCGCATTCTCGATATGGGTTGCACGGTGGGCCATTCCACGCTGAGCTATTGCGATGCCTGGCCCGAGGCCGAAGTCTTCGGCATCGATGTCGGCGCGCCGGTGCTGCGTTATGCGCACGCCCGCGCGGAATCGATGGGCAAGACGGTCCATTTCAGCCAGCAGAACGCCGAAGCTACCGACTTCGAGGATGGCTATTTCGATCTGATCGTCAGCCACATTCTGATCCACGAGACCAGCAACGCGGCGATGCGGAAGATCATGAACGAGTGCAACCGCCTGCTCACACCGGGCGGGTTGGTAGTCCACGCTGAAACCCCGCCCTACCGCGATCTGCCGGCCTATGACGCGTTCATGCTCGATTGGGATACGCGCAACAACAACGAGCCCTATTGGGGCGCGTCGCACGAACTGGTCCCTGCCGATCTCGCGGCGGAAACCGGGTTCGATCCGGCCAAGGCCTTCGAAGCCTATCAGCCGAGCGCATTCGAGGCGACCGAGCGGCGCACCAAGGTGTTCCAGGGTGGTGACTTCGGCGGCGGCGGTGCCTGGTGGCTCTGGGGCGTGCAGAAGTAACGGCTAGGACAAGGAATACCCGCAATGGCCGAACAGATTAGCCTGCAGAAGAAGGCGCGCGGCGAGCGGCCGCAATATTTCGCCGATCCCGCCATCGACAAGACGCTGGCGATCACGCTGGCACTTGCCGGCGAGGTTGCGGTGCTGCGCGACCGCATCGATACGATCGAACGCCTCGCCGAAGCGGGCGCGGCCCCCACGCGCGCGGCGGTCGATGCCTATAAGCCCGATGCGAAAGTGCGTGCCGAGCGCGATGCGTGGCGCGACAACTATCTCGATACGGTGCTGCGCATCATCCATCAGGAGCGCGAGGAGCTTGAGAAGCGCGCGGCGGACACGAAGCCCTACGTCGCCGTCATCGAAGAAGTGCTCGCGAACGATTGAGGCGCGACTCCCCGGGCCAGCCCGGGGAGCCACCCTTCACAGAAAGTG
The DNA here is from genome assembly GCA_947446935.1 of Sphingomonadaceae bacterium. Classification (GTDB taxonomy): domain Bacteria; phylum Pseudomonadota; class Alphaproteobacteria; order Sphingomonadales; family Sphingomonadaceae; genus Novosphingobium. The sequence continues at coordinate 2,413 of CANFIV010000013.1, forward strand.
ATCGCCGCCGTTGGGGCTGAGCACCTGCCCCTGAAAGTGCCGCCCTGCCTCGCTGGCTAGGAAGACGTACGTCGGCACAATATCGTCCACATCCGCGAGATGCCCGATGGGTATCCCTGCGCGGATCGCTTCCAGCACATCGGGTGGCACCGCATCGAGGATCGGCGTGCGCGTTGCCCCGGGGGCCACGCAATTGGCCCGCACATCGCGGCTGCCAATCTCAAGAGCGAGCGAGCGGGTGAACGAGATGATCCCGCCCTTGGCCGCCGTATAGGCGGAAAGCCCCGGTGCACCCTTGTAGGCAAGCTGCGAGGCGGTGTTGATGATCCGGCCAAAGCCTGCGGCATACATGCCCGGCAGCACTGCGTGCGTGAGCAGGAACGTGCCGCGGAGGTGCACGCCGATCACACGGTCCCAAGTCGCGACGGGCAATTCCTCGACCGAATTGGCATGGCCGATGCCGGCATTGTTGACGAGAATGTCTACCCGTCCGGCGGCCCCCAGTGCAGCGGCAACAAGGCGCTCGACCTCGCCCTCATCAGAAACATCTGCCTGCACCGCCAGTGCTTGCGCGCCGAGGCTGCGGACTTGATCGGCCACAGCTTCGGCCGAATTTGCTTCGGCTTCGACCGGATAGTTGATGATCACGAACGCGGCACCGGCCTGCGCGAAGGCCAGCGCCACCCCCGCGCCGATGCCGGACGAACTGCCCGAAATCAGCGCGGTGCGGCCAAGGAGCGGCGGTCCGCCGGACGTGTCTGCCATGGTCACCGCTCCTCTTGTTGGCTGTCAGACGAGGACGTTGGCCCCGCTGAAGTAGACATAGACTTCCTGGAACTTCCCATCGCGAATGCGCCAGAAATTGGTGTTGAACAGCCGCGTGACACTGCCGTCCTCGGCGGTCAGCACCGCTTCGAAGCTGGCGGTGATGCGGCCGTTCTTCTCGTCCACCGTGCAGACGAAGTCCTTGTGCACGATAGTGGCGTAGGCCCCCGTGAAGCCTTCGAACATCTTGCGGATGGCGGCCTTGCCGGCATGGCGCGTGAATTCGGTCTGCACGCAGAAAAGTGCTTCCTCATGGAAGCAATCGAGCGCCGCATCGATGTCCTTGCGGTCGACGCTGCCGAAATAGCGGATCGTGGCCAGCTCGATCAGTTCGGCGCGGCTGAGGTGTGGTTCGTACTGCATCAGGCGTCCCCTTCCTTGAGCAGGCTGTCGCCGCTCATGTAGACATAGACCCGGTGGAACTTGTCGCCCTTCAGGTAAAAGCGGTTGCAGTTTTCATAGCGCAGTTCATCGCCGCCATTGGGGGTGATCAGCACGGTGAACTGCGAGCAGACCGAATTGCTCTCGGGATCGGCGGTATGGACGAAATTGCCGTGCCAGATCGATGAAAAGTCGGCGAAGAGCTTGGTGAACATCGCCTCGATCGCCGCCTTGCCATCGTGCACGGTGTTGGAAGTGACTTCGGTGAGGATCGCATCCTCGGTGAAGCAATCGAGCACCTGGGCCATGGCCTTGTTATCTACGCCGTCAAAATAGCGCTTCGTCACGATGTCTATGTAGTAGGGATAAGGCAGGGCGGTCTGCCCGGCTCCCGCTTCGTGCCATTCGCTCATTGTGGACTCCTTTGGTGATTTTGCTCGAACTATTGCTTGCCGAAGAGCGCTTCGCGCGCGGTCTCGTCCGGATTGCCGATTTTCATGACGTCGCCCATCACCGCCATGCCGCGCTGGACTGCCGGGCGGCTTTCAATTTCGGCCACCCAGCGCTTCACGTTGGGAAAATCGTCGATCTCGATGGCATGGAGCGCGCGGATCTTGGGGGCGCACCATGGGTAGGTCGCCATGTCGGCCAGCGAGTAATCTGCGCCTGCCAAGTAGGCCCGTGTACTTAGCACCCGGTCCATCACGCCATAGAGCTTCACGGTCTCACCGCAGTAGCGGTTGATGCCGTAGTCGATTTTCTCCGGTGCATAGCCGCGAAAGTGGCCGCACTGGCCGAACATCGGACCGACATTCGCGCACTGGAAAAACAGCCACTGGATCACGTCGGATCGCGCGGCGGCATCGGCGGGCCAGAATTGACCCGATTTTTCCGCGAGGTACATCAGGATCGCGCCGGATTCGAACACGCTGTGCGCCGCGCCACCCGGGCCGTCGTGATCCACGATGGCAGGGATGCGCGTGTTGGGGCTAAGCGCGGCAAAGTCGGCCGTGTGCTGCTCGCCGCCAAGGATGTTCACCGGCTTCACCGTGTAGGCGAGACCCATTTCCTCCAGCGCGATCGTGGCCTTGTGCCCGTTGGGCGTCGGCCAGTAATAGAGGTCGATCATTTGCGTAACGCGAGGGAGGCGGCAACGGCGGCCTGACAGGCGGCGGCGCTGTCGTCACCTTCAAACGGCTTGTTGTAGTGTGACTGGACCGAGGGCCGCTGGATCGCCTCGTCAAACCACGCCGAGAGGGCGGGGCGGCCTTCACGCCAGTTGAAATTTGGATGGATCGGGTCCTTCGCCTCATAGAATTCGGCGCGGAAGCCCAGGTAGCTGATCGCGTGGAGCATGGCGGCGTGGCCAACGTCGAATTCGTCCCACCCCGATTGCGCATCGCCCTCCAGCGAATCGAGCCCGGCGATGAACTTGGGCCAGAGCCATTCGAACAGGCCCAGGTTCCACTGCTCTTTCGGCTTCCACTGCTCCATCACCATCTGGACAGTGCTTTCAAAGATCGTATCCGAAAGCGAGAGGCGACGCAGCGCATCCCACCGCTTGGGGCCGGGCGCGGGATACATCCTGCGGGCTGTCGAGGTGCTGTCGAGATACTCGCAGATCGCCTGGCTGCTGAAAATCACCTGACCTTCATCGGTGACGAGCGTGGGCACCTTGTCCAGAGGATTGAGCGGCGAGATATCGTAGCTATCGCCGCAATCTTCGCCCTGATTGTTCTTGAACGGGAAAGTTGCGACCCGCTCCAGCCGGTCCCAATGGCCGCACTCATGCGCGGTAACCAGCACCTTGTGCACGAAGGTATGGAAGGGCGAATAGAACAGCTTCATGGCGAATTTCCTTTCGCCTCATGGTTCTTCCTATTGCACGGCTTGTCAAGGCGGTGTTAGGAAAAGGTCCAGACCAATCGAGGGCCATGCGCGATGTCCAGCTACGTTGAAGGCTTCACTGTTCCTGTGCCCATGCACGCGCGCACCACGGCGTTGGTGGTGGTCGATATGCAATATGCCAGCGGCAGCCGTGAGCATGGGCTGGGCAAGCTGCTGGGGGAACAGGGCACGCTGGACAGCGCGGCCTACCGGTTCGATCGCATCGACGCCTTGCTCATTCCCAACATCGGCAAAATGCTGGCGGCATTCCGCGCCAACGGCACGCATATTGTGCATGTTACCGTGGGCTCCGAACGGCCGGACTACAGCGACGCGCCGCGCCACATGCTGCCGTTCTTCACCGCGACCAACAACCACGCGGGCACGCGCGAGCACGAGATCGTCGATCCATTGAAGCCGCTGGCGGGCGAGCCGGTGTTCAACAAGGTGACGATGGGCGCGTTTTCGTCGACCGGAATCGGCGCTCACCTCACCTCGAAGGGCATCCGCGAGATCATCGTCACCGGCGTTTCGACCAACAATTGCGTGGGCATGACCGGGCAGGAAGCCGCCGACCGAGGCTTCGGCGTGGTCCTCGCCTCGGATGCATCGGGCACCTGCAGCGATCTGATGCAGCATGCCTATGAAGATACGTTCCGCCGCCTGTGGGGCACGGTCGCCACGACCGACGAAATCATCGCGGAAATCGCACGATCGACCAATGTCGGTGCTACGATTTAAGGACAGGACATGGTTGCAAAGTCACTCGAGGTCAGGCCGCTGGCGGAAACGTTCGGCGCCGAAGTGCTCGGCGTCACGCTGTCGCGCGATATGGATGCGGACGTGTTCAACGAGATCAAGGCGCTTTGGCTGCGCTATGAAGTCTTGCTGTTCCGCGATCAGCACATCGAGAAAGAGGATTTGATCGGCTTCAGCGCCAAAGTCGGTCCGCTCGAAATCCACTTGCGCGAGGAATGGCTCAACAAGACCCATCCCGAACTGCTGCAGATCACGAATATCCGCGAGAACGGCAAGCCGACCGGCGCGCTGGCCGATGGCGAAGTGGGTTGGCATTTCGATCAGATCTACCTGCCAAAGCCCGCGATCGCTTCGCTGCTCTACTCGGTCAAGATCCCGCCGGTGGGCGGCGGCACGCATTTTGCCGATATGACCGCAGCGTATGCCCGGCTCCCCCGACATCTCAAGGATGTGGTCGATGGGCGCACCGCGATCCAGTCCTATGTCGCGTTCAACCAGATGTATTCGACCGATACGAATACCAAGCAGAAGAACCTGACCCCCGATATCGCGCATCCGCTGGTACGCACGCACCCCTACAGCGGGCGGCGCGCGTTGTATGTCTGCCCCGGCATGACGATCAGGATTAGTGGGCTGCCAGAGGACGAGAGCCGCTCGGTGTTGGACGAGCTGTTCGCCTGGACAGCGCGCGAGGAATTCATCTACCGGCACGATTGGCGGGTGAGCGATGCGGTGTTGTGGGATAATGCCTGCACCATGCACCGACGCGATGACTTCGATGGCGAGCACGAACGGCTGATGCTCCGCACCACGATCCTGCCGCAGCCCGATCGCGCGATTCCGTTCTGATGGAGAACGCTGCGCCGCCCCTGGTCTGGTACTTCGATGTCATCTCACCCTTTGCCGCGCTCGCCATTCCGGAGATGGAGGCGGTCTGCGCGGAGCATGCGGTGACGTTTCGCCCGGTACTTTTCGCTGGGCTGCTGAAGGCGTTCGGCCATCTTGGCCCGGCCGAAATACCCGCCAAGCGCACGCAGACCTATCGCATCGCGCAGTGGATCGCGGACGAGCGTGGCATCCCGTATCGCACACCGCCGGCGCATCCGTTCAATCCGCTGGCGCTGCTCCGGCTGCTGTGCGTGCGGGACCTGACCGTGGCCGATGTAGTTGCCGTCTTCCGGCTGATCTGGGGCGAGGGGCGCGACCCGGAGAGCGCCGAGACTGTTGCCATGCTGGCCGCGGCGCTGGGTGTGCCGCTGGATGCGGGTAGCGATCCAGCGGTCAAGGACCGGCTGCGGACCAACACCGAGGCTGCTGTCGCGGCCGGCGTCTATGGCGTGCCGACTTTGGCAATTGGCGACGAGCTGTTCTGGGGCCTCGATGCCATGCCGATGGCGAGGGCCTATCTGGCCGATCCCGGCCTGTTTGCGTCAGGCGAAATGGCGCGGGTGTCCAACCTCCCGATGGCAACCCAGCGCGCGCGTTGAGGCCTATTCCGTACAGCCCTTGTCGCAACAGCGGCCCGGTTGCTTGTCGCGCGAAGGGCCTTTGCCCAAGTCTAGCGCGCCGCGATCGAGCAGCGATTGTACCAGATCCTTGCGATCCTGAAGCGGATAATTGCGCAGGATCTCCATCTTCATCGCCTCGGGCGAACCGCCGCCATGCAGGCTGATCACTGAATACCAGCCGCCGGTTTCCGACGCGGTGAGGTCCTCGATGAAGCGCGCAACATTGGCGCGGTGCGCATAGGGCACATCGGGCCGCCCGCGCAGCAGCGCGTCGATCATCGGCGCGGTGGCGGGATTGTGATCTTCCTCCGGCGAGGGCAGGCCCACGATCAGACCGCCCGAAACTTCATGCGCCAGGCGGTGCATGTCGTAGATCTGGTTGGCCAGCAGCAGTTTGCCGATGTTCGAATAGATCTGCTCGGGGCGGAAATTGCCTGCCGCGTCTTCCTCGCCAAAGGTCGAGGCGGCGACCCCGCAGGCATAGAAGCCCTCGGTGATCTTGATCAACTCGACCATCTTGTCCTTGAGGTGCGAGATCCGGTCGAGCTCCAGCCCGTTGGCCTCCATCATCATCGCGCCCGCGCCGATCAACAGGTCGCCAAACCCCGCGCGCGCACCGATGCAACTGTGCCGGTGGTGCGAAGCATAGTTGGTCGTCATCAGATGGGCTTCTTCGGTCTCGCCATCGATGAACACCCGGTCCCACGGCACGAAAACATCGTCGAAATGGACTACCGCGACAGACTGCGCGAACTTGGCGCTGAACTTGGCGGCTGCGTTTCCGGGGCGGCCAGCGGGGCGCGAAACGACCGTGACGCCCGCCGCATCGATCGGCACTGCGCAGGCGACGGCGAAATCGCGGTCTTCCTCGCGCATCCGGCGGCAGGGCAGCACCAGAAATTCGTGCATGTAGGGGCCGCCGGTGACGATGGCCTTGACCCCTGCAATCACGATCCCGTCCGCCCGGCGCTCGCGCACGTGGACATAAGACAGCGGTTCGGCCTGCTCGGACGGGCGTTTGGAGCGGTCACCCTTGCCGTCGGTCATCGCGATGCCGATGGCGAGGTCGTTCGCCTGCGCGTGGGCGATATAGGCCTTCAGCCGCTCATGGCTTTCGCTGCCGGTGCGCTGTGTGATCCGCCATGTGGCTTCCCAAAGCCCGTTGAAGGCATCGTGCGTAAGATAGCGCTGGGTGCAGCCGCCATACTGGCAAGTGAGGCGCACGGCTTCGAGCTTGTCGAGCAGGTCTTCGCGGCTGCGATTGATCGCGAGGAAGCGGTTCGTCGGCGCGCCGGAAAGGCCGGTGGTGACCATGGCCTTGGCGTAATCGGGCACGCGTGCAAAATCGTAAGTCAGGCCCACGGCATTGATGCCGGGCTCCAGTCGGGGCTCGTCGGCCACCGAGGCAACCAGATCGCCGCCGACGTAGACTCGCGGGCTGAGGCTGCGCAGCGATTCGCGATACTCTTCGGCGGACATCAGCACGGCGCGGCTTCCTTAGGCTTGCATGACATTCGGCCTTGAAGGCCGGTGTCCATTCCCTTACGCGGTAATATGGTCTGGACCAATAGAAAGTGCATGGAATGAGCGGCGAAAGTCTGGCCCCTGGGGCGTTCGAAGGGCTCAAGGTGCTCGATCTGGCGACCTTCATCGCCGGGCCTTATTGCGCCACCTATCTCGCCGAATTCGGTGCCGATGTGGTCAAGGTTGAGTTGGCTGGAAGCGGCGATCCGATCCGCAAGTTCGGCACGCAGACCGAAACCGGCGATACGCTGGTGTGGCTGAGCGAAGGGCGCAACAAGCGCTCGATCGAACTCGACCTGCGCACTCCCGATGGTGCCGAAACGCTGCGCAGGCTGGCGGCGAAGGCCGATGTGTTGGTGGAAAACTTCCAGCCCGGCACGCTGGAACGCTGGGGCCTCGGTCCGGATGTGCTGCAGTCGATCAATCCGCGCCTGATCATCGCGCGCATCACGGCTTATGGCCAGACCGGGCCCTACAGCGACCGGCCCGGCTTCGGCCGCATCGCCAACGCGTTCAGCGGCATATCGTATCTCTGCGGAGAGCCCGGCGCGCCGCCCGCCTCGCCGGGCACCGCAACCTTGTCGGACTATGTGACGGGTATCTACGCCGCGCTGGGCGTGTTGACCGCGCTTCATGCGCGGGAGCGGACCGGGCGCGGCCAGATCATTGATCTTGGGCTTTATGAAGGCACGTTTCGGCTGCTCGATGAACTGGCCCCGGCTTATGCCCGCAGCGGCTTCGTGCGCGAACGGATGGGCGCGGGCACGGTTAATGCGGTGCCGCACAGCCACTATCCGACCAAGGACGGGAAATGGGTGGCAATTGCCTGCACCAACGACAAGATTTTTGGCCGCCTGGCGGCGATCATGGGCCGCATGGAAGTGACCGGCGAGGGCATCTACGGGACGATCACGCAGCGCGAGGCGCGGCGCGCGGAAGTGGACGCGTTCGTCAGCCATTGGACCAGCGGCATGACCCGCGATGAAATCCTCGCCGCCTGCGAAAGCGGCCAGGTTCCCTGCGGTCCGGTCTATGGCATCGATGAAATCTTTGAGGATCCGCAATATGCCGCGCGCGGCAATCTTGTGCGCATCGACGATGAGCGGGCGGGCGAATTGACTCTGCCGGCCGTATGCCCAACGCTCAGCGAGACGCCGGGCGGCATCCGCTGGGCTGGGCGGGCGCTGGGAGCGGACAGCGCCGCAATTCTGGCGGACTGGCTGGATTAGAGCCGGGCGGCTAGCGCCAGCACCTGCTGCGCTTTCTCGACGATCGGATAGTCGACGAAATAGCCATCGACCTTGATCGAGGCCGAACCGGCGTTCTCGGCAGCGTTGAACGCGTCGACGATCTTCTGTGCGCGCGCGATTTCCTTGGGGCTGGGCCTGTACGACTGGTTGGTAAGCGCCACTTGCGCCGGGTGGATGAGCAGCTTGCCCTGAAAACCGAACTTCACGCCTGTCACGACTGACGCGGCAAAGCTCTCTTCGTCCGCCAGATCGATATGCACCGTGTCGATCGGTGCCTCCAGCCCGCCAACGCGCGAGGCCAGCACCAGCCGCCCGCGGGCATACGCGAGTTCGGCCTCGTCGGCGCTCCACTTCATCCGCATATCGCGCGTGAAATCGCCCGCGCCGAAGGAAATGCGCTTGATCCGCGTGCCCGCCGCGATGATCGCATCGAGCGCGTGCAGCCCTGCCCCGGTCTCGATGATCGGCATGAGGTCGATGCCGCCAATGGGCAGGCCGCGCTCGCGCTCGAACTGGGCGATCAGCCAGTCAATGAGCACGATTTCCTCAGGCTTTTCGATCTTGGGCGCGACGATCCCATCGAGCCATGGCCCGATCACGCCGTCCAGATCGCGCAGGCACCACTCGGTGTCAGCCGCGTTGATGCGCACATAGCCAAGGCACTTGCGCGGGGCGGACAGGGCGGTGACGGCTGTTTCCCGGCTGGCGGCCTTCTCTGAAGCTGCGCAGGCATCTTCCAGATCGAGGATCACCGCATCGGCGCCGCTGGCGAAGACTTTCTCCACCTTGCGCGGATGATTGGCGGGCGCGAACAGGAAGCTGCGGATCGGTGCCGCTGCGCTGGCTGGTCCGCCCTTGATCTGCGCCATGGTCGTGAATTCCTCGGTCATGGCGGGGTCATGCT
>CANFIV010000014.1 GCA_947446935.1 Sphingomonadaceae bacterium
GGCACGCCGCCCATCCACATGCCCTTGCGCTTGCTGGCGGCGATCTTGTCGCGGATGCGCTCGCCGGTGACCTCGCGCTCGAACTGGGCAAAGCTGAGCAGCATGTTGAGGGTGAGCCGCCCCACACCTGCGCCCACTGCTCGCGCAGCTGTGCCTGCGACAGTGTTGCCAGCGCAGTCAGGGCCTTGTCCAGCCGGGTAATTCGCTCGCCACCGGTGCGATGGAGTAGCAGGCGACGCCATCGACCTTGTCGCGGACGATGGCATGGCCCTTCCTGCGCAGGCCGGTCAGGGCTGCGCGGGCGATAACGAAGGCACATTGGAAGAATGGTAGCTTTTAGCAGAAGCAGCAATCTGCACCTTTTTCGCTGAACGGCGCATTGTGGTCGGCAGTCGCCTGAAACGCGGCCACTGCTGCCCCCCAGAAGGCTCGGCTTCAGGCATCATCATGCTCAAGATCGCATGACCTGTCTTGGTTTACGCAATTCGACATAGGGCTGCTTGACGGTTTCCACACTGACTTTAGTTAATGGGGAGTGGTGACCGCCGCATCCAGCCACCCCTCACCGATGAACCTGCTCGCTGCCAGTCTGCATGCGTTACTGCTTCTGCTTACACTGGTCGCGGCAGTTGGCTGGCCGCGAGCGGGGCAAGCGGCTTTGCTGCTGCCGCTGGAGCCATCGCAATCAAGCGAAGCGCTCAGATGGCTTACGGCTAATGGTGCGACGGTGCTTGCCCCCTCGCGTGGCGGGAGCGGACTGGTGATCAAGCTAGCCCATGATGACACTGCATTTGCCGCCCTGCAACGCGGCTGGCTGCTCATCGCCGTTCCCGATGCCAGCTGTCACTACAACAACGCAAAGCTCCGCAGGATTCAAAACCCATGAATGATCTCGCTTCGCTTCGCCGCAAAGGCATGTTCGCCCTCGTGCTGGCAGGATGGCTCGCCACCGCCATGCTCTTCGGCTGGGCAGCAATCGCTCGAAGCACCATGGTACCCGCGATGCTCGCAACAGCGATCAGCCTCATGCCAACCTGGCTTGAGCGCACCGGGCGGACCGACGCGGCCTCCCGCATTATGGTCGGTGCAACGTTCGCGCTGTATCCTGCGCTCTTTCTTACGCAGGCATCAGGAACTGACTGGATCATCGATTTCCACATGCTGTTTTTTGCGATGATCGCGATGACCGCGCTGCTCGCCGATTGGCGGCCCGTGGTTGCCGCCGCCGCGGTGACAGCCGTGCATCACCTCGCAACCAATTTTCTGGCCCCAAGTTTTGTCTTTAATAGCGGTCCGGATCTGGGGCGCGTGGTGCTGCACGCGGTGATCGTTGTCGCGGAGACTGGCGCGCTTGTTTATTTGGCGCGAGGGCTTGAGCAGATGGTGCTTGGCCAAGCGCAAGCTCGAAGCCAGCAAATCGAAGCGGAAGCAGCTGCTGTTGCTGAACGTCAGCAAGTCCAGTCCGAACAGCATCTTGTCATCACTGCGCTTGATCGCCGCCTTCAGGGCCTTGCGGATGGAGACCTTGCATCTCGTGTAAGCGAGCAGTTTCCGCAAAGCTACGAGCGCCTGCGCAGCTCTCTCAACAATGCCGCCGCCAATCTTGAAGCGATGGTGCGTGCGGTAGACGCTACCGCCCGGCAAATCGCAGTCGGCGCCAACGAAATCCGGGCCGCTTCGGATGATCTTTCACGGCGGACCGAAAATCAGGCCGACGCGCTTGGCCGTAACAGCCAGGCTACGCTGCGCCTGACCGGTGAGATTGAGGCCACAGCCCGCAGCGCCAGCGAAGTCGATACCGCCATCGGCACGGCACAAGCAGATGCGACAGAAGGCGCGACTGTGGTCGGCCGCGCGGTAGGCGCCATGAATGGCATCGAAACATCGGCCCGTGAAATCGGCCAGATCGTGTCGCTGATCGATGGCATTGCCTTCCAGACCAATCTGCTGGCGCTCAATGCCGGTGTCGAAGCCGCCCGCGCAGGCGAAGCCGGTCGGGGCTTTGCGGTCGTCGCCAACGAAGTCCGGGCGCTGGCACTGCGCTCCGCTGATGCCGCCAGCACGATCAAGGGGCTTGTCGCCGCCTCAACCCGGCAAGTGGGCGAGGGGGTCGCTCTTGTGGGCAACACCGGCAAGGTACTTCACGGCATCAGCGAGCAAGTGATCGACATAGGAACCGCCATCGGCACCATAGCTCGCACCGCACATGTTCAGGCCAAAGAACTGGCCGGAGTGAGCAAGAGCTTCACGCAGCTCGACAAGGTAACCCAGCAAAACGCAGCTATGGTCGAGCAGACCAATGCGGCGGCACACAGCCTCTCGCAGGAAGCCGAAGCACTGGCACGCCTTGTCGAACGTTTCCGCACCAGCGGAGCCGAACCAGAGACCATGCAAGCGCCGCACTTGAAAAGTGCTGCAGCTTAGAGCCTGTCGAGATTAAATTAATGGCGCTTCTGAACGGCCGCGCCGGTTTGTCGCCCCGAACGTCTACTATCCCAATTTGCGCTCCGAAAGGAAACGGTCTGGATAGTCCCAGGTCAGCGATTAACGTCCGTTCTCGCTGGCCAAATGAAAAGGCCCGCTTTTGGAAAGGCCGATTCAAGCGCTGAACGAGCGATATTAGGGTGCGTTGCCGACTTTTTGCATCAATGTGCCCAATTGGCAGCTTCTGTCAGGAGCAGACTTTCGCAGTGGCTGCTGTGAACGCCCCGCTATGGTCGATCGTCGTCGGGAAGTCTTGGGACGAAAGGCCTACCACCGTTTGTTGCAGGCGTTGCTAACTCTGTGGCGAAGTCAAGTCGGACACATCCGCGTTTGAATGAAACAGCTGGCAGCAGTCGTCTAGGTAGAAGATGGAGGCGTATCTGGTGCGCAGTTGCCTTACTACTATTGCACCCCTGGGTGACCGGTTTCGACGCGAGCCGACATTCCTGTCGTTTCATCACAATGGCTTAAGTTGGTCGAAAGCGGATGAATTTCCCTCAACATCCGCTAAACTAGCTTCGCTTCGCAGTACCTGCCTGACGGCCAACTGCCCAATTCCATCTTTCCGCGCGGGCCTGAACCAGCGGCGGCCGTCTGCAGGTCAACTGGAGAAGCTCATTGGCGCATTCGTCGACCGGAGGCCATTCTATTGGGCAAACTACTGGGCTGTCATCCCTGCATCGATCACGTGCTCCGCTCCAGTGATATAACTAGACTCGTCACAAGCCAAAAACAGCACGAGATTTGAGACTTCTTCGGGCTCGGCAATTCGGCGTAGGGGGATTTGCAAAAGCGCTTCGCCGCCGCCTTCATCGGTTGCTTCGACCATCATCGGGGTCATGATGAAGCCGGGGTGGACCGAGTTAACGCGAATGTTATCAGGACCATATTCGATTGCCGCGGCTTTGGTCATGCCGCGCACGGCGAACTTGCTGGCGACATAGGCGAGGCTGGGAAAGCCATAGTTGGCGACAAGGCCGGCGATCGACGAGATGTTCACGATCGAGCCGCGACCGCCCTTGAGCATCGAGGGGATGACCGCGTGCATGCCGAAATAGACCGAATGCTGGTTTACTTCGCAGACCTTGCGGTAGTCCGCTTCGGTGACGTCGGCGGTCTTGGCCATCACGCCGAGGATGCCGGCATTGTTGACCAACACGTTGATCGGGCCGAAGAAATCTTCGGCAGCGGCGACGACTCGCGTCCAGTCGTCCGCATTGGTGACGTCGTGTTCGATGAACGTTGCGTTCGGGCCCAGTTCCTGTGCCAGCGCGCAGCCGGCATCGGAGCGCAGATCGGTCAGAACCACTTTTGCGCCCTCGGCAATAAAGCGCCGGGCATGCGAGGAGCCCATGCCGCGCGATGCGCCTGTGATAATCGCGGTGCGCCCGCCCAGTTTACCCATTGCAGTCTCTCCGGTTTTTTAAGAAGTGGCGCTGCTTGATTGTCGATGCGCCTTGCCTTGTCGTCAACATACATGTTGAAACATTGCGACGCAGTCAACACTAACGTTTACAAGAGGTGCGTCTCAGCGCTAGCAAGGCGGAAAGTCGGAGACGGGCCGAATGGGAGGCAGGGCGATGGCAGGCGAAATGACAAGCGGAGTTGTGGCTGAGAACAAGGCCATTGTCGCGCGCTTCTTCGAAATTTTCTCGAGCGGAAATGTGCCCGCCTTGCTGGACGCGATGGCGGACGGGGGCAGTTGGTGGGTGTCCGGCCGACTTGAAGGCATGTCCGGCCGTTATGATAAGGCAAGCTTTGGCCCCTTGGTCGAAGGCGCCAAGGCGATCTACAAATCGGGAGGCCTCGCGATTACCCCTGTCTCGATGATCGCCGAAGGAGAACGCGTAGCCGTCGAGGCGACCGGATTCGCCGAACTTACCGACGGACGCACGTATTCGCCCCAGTATCATTTTCTGGTGACGGTCCGGGGCGGCAAGGTCTTTGAGGTGCGCGAGTACATGGACACGCAGCACGCGAAGGATACGTTCTTCGCCAGCTAGAGCAGGGCAGGCAGAAAAGGTGCCCCGAGCGCGGCCACGATCTGTCCCAACGTGTCATTTACGGCATCTTCGAAACGCTCGCCCTCGTCGCTCACATCGCGCGTATGGATGACGAGGATGTTGAGGAACATGAAGCTCGCCGTCACCAGGCGGCGCTGCGCCACCGCTTCCGGCAGGTCGCCGAGGCATGCTCTGAGCAAGGCCAGAGTGCGGGAAAGGTTGGGTGCGACACGCTCGCCAAACTGGCCGAAGCGGCTGCCCTGATAGCGCAGCAGGTAAGCGCTCAGAAAGCCGGCGTAGGAGTAGTCGCCGAACTCGTCGATCAGCTCGATCTGGGGGCGGTAGATGATATCGGCGATGGTTCTGAGATCGAACAAGGTCCCTGCCACCTCGGCCGCCGCGAGCATGGTGCCGCGCGTCGCCTCCATCTGGTCCATCCGGTAATCGAAGATCGCCTGCACCAGCGAGTCGCGCGATCCGAAGTGGTACTGGACCGCGTGGTGGTTTTTCTGGCCGGCCTGGGCGGCGATCTCCCGCAGCGATGCGCCTTCGATGCCATTGCGCGCGATAAGCACTTCGCCGGCTAGGACGAGCGCAACTTTTGCGCCCTGCGATGCAGGAATTCCGGCTGGAACAAGAGATTTCGGGGCCGCAGGGGTCATGCGCGCCAATTGGGATAGCTTCGGGTGAGCGTCAAGCCCGGGTGTATGGATGGGCATTTTTGCGTCAATCAACGAGAGTGTTGATTTTCGTCAACGGATGTGTTGAATGGGGTTGACGAAAAGGTGGGTGAAGCGCATTTAAGCCACATGGCTTAATGAAGGGCCGAAGGGAGAGTTGCGATGACAATGGAAACTGGCCTGATCTTTCACCCCTACATGCGCCCGGGCCGTACAGCGCGGCAGACGTTCCAGTGGGGCGTCGACAGCGCGGTGCATTGCGACAAGATTGGCTTCACCTCGATGATGATCTCCGAGCACGCCTCGCAGATCTGGGAAAACATTCCCAATCCCGAACTGATCATCGCGGCCGCCGCCCTCCAGACCGAGACCATCAAGTTCGCACCGATGGCGCATATCCTGCCGCACCAGCATCCTGCCAAGCTGGCGATGACGGTGGGCTGGCTCTCGCAGATCCTCGAGGGTCGCTATTTCATGGGGATCGGCGCCGGCGCCTATCCGCTGGCCTCCTACCTCCATGGCATCAAGAATGCCGAAACCACCTTCCTCAACGAGATGGTGCGCGAATCGCTGTTCATCATGGAGAAGATCTGGAAGCGCGAGCCCTTCTTCCATGAAGGCAAGTTCTGGAGCGCAGGTTTCCCTGAAGAGGAGCCGGCCGAGACGGAAGAAGACGAGCAGCACCTGCTGGCCAACTATGCGCCGTATGGCGGTGGGTTCCCGGAATTTGCAGTAACCGGCTTCAGCGCCAATTCGCCGTCGATGAAGCTTGCCGGGGAGCGCAATTTCAAGCCGGTGTCGATCTATTCCGGGCTCGACGCACTGAAGCGCCACTGGGAAATCTACTCGGAAGCCAACATCAAGGCGGGCTTCACGCCGGACCGCCAGCGCCACGCGGTTTCGCAGACCGTGTTCTGCGCGGAAACCGATGCGGAAGCCAAGCGCCTCGTGATGGAAGGGCCGATCGGCTACTGCTTCAACCGCTATCTGATCCCGATCTGGCGCCGCTTCGGCATGATGGATGGCTTCGCCCGCGATTTCGGCGTGGACTCGCTCGCCATCGATCTCGAGTTCCTCACCGACAATGTGTTCGTGGTCGGCTCGCCCGACACAGTCGTCGACAAGCTGAGCCACCTTTTCGATAAGACCGGCGGCTGGGGCACGCTGCAGGTCGAGGCGCATGACTATTATGACGACCCCTCGGCGTGGTTCACCTCGCTCGAGCTTCTTTCGAAGGAAGTCGCTCCGCGGGTCAGAGTCCCTGGTGAGGCGCTAGTTGCAGCATGATGGTCAAAATACTGAAAAAATGACTTAAAAACACACCTTCCGCGCCATTCCAGCGCGGAAGGTGCGAAGAAATTGCGATGCTTCGATAAGAAAATAGTGGGAGATGGGAAATGGTTGGATCTTGGAAGAGTGCCCGCGTGTTCCACGTGCGGAACGGTGTGTTTCTGCGGGGCGGCGCGAGTGCAGCCGCGGTGATTGCGGCCAGTTTGGCCATGCCGGTTTTGGCGCAATCGGCGCAGCCGCAGGCACAGGCACAGGCACAGGCAACCGAAGAAACAGGCACGCAAGATATCGTCGTGACCGCACAGCGGCGCGAGGAAAAGCTGTCTAAGGTGCCCGTTTCCGTCGTGGCCTTCAACGCAGAAGCCCTGAAGACGCGCAACATCGCCAGCGAGCAGGACATCGGTACTCTGGTTCCGGGTCTGCAGGTCAAGAACGGCCAGAACTCGAACCAGTTGAGCTACAGCTTGCGCGGCCAGTCGCTTGACCCGTTCTCGGGCACCAGCCCGGCGGTTCTGCCTTACCTCAATGAAGCGCCCTATAACCCGGGTAACACAGCAACGGCATTCTTCGATCTGGGCTCGATCCAGGTGCTGAAAGGTCCCCAGGGTACGCTGTTCGGTCGCAATGCCACCGGCGGTGCGGTGCTCTACACAACGCCGATGCCGGGTGACGAGTTCTCCGGATATGTCATTGCACGCGGTGCCTCGCGCGAATTCGGCCAGGTGCAGGCGGCGGTCGACTTGCCGATCGTCAAGGACAAGCTGGCGATCCGCCTTGCGTTCGACGCGACGCGCGGCAATGGCTACATCACCAACATCAACACCAACAACACGCTGGGCGACAAGAACAGCCGCTCGGGGCGCCTGACGGTGCTGTTTACCCCGACCGACCGGATCAAGAACGTCACGATCTTGCAGCACGACCGCGTGCGCGGCACCGAAGGCGTCGGCGGCATTTTCAATTACTACTCGCGGCTTGCCACACCGGGTGATCCCTCGTCGCAGTTTGTAAGCGACGGCACCACGCATACGCCGAATACCACCGGCACGCCGCTGTCGAACACGCTTGCGGCGATCTACGGCGCAAACGACGGTCCGGCAGGGCCCGGTTTTTTCCCCGGCGCGGTCGAGGGTTACACCAAGTTCTCGCGCGCCAATCCCTACAAGATCTTCCTGCAGTACGATCTGCCGCACCGGGCGAACAACACGTTCGTTTCCAACACGACCGAGATCGAAGTTGGTGATCACGCCAAGATCAAGAACATCTTCAGTTACATGAAGGGCAATTCGGTCACGGCCGGCAACCTCGGCGGCGGCCCCTTCGGCTCGCTTTGGCTGTTCAAACTGGCGGGTATCAATGCCACTGGCACGCCGGGCGGACAGACGTTCGAATCCGAAACCTACAGCGATGAACTGCAGCTGCAGGGCACGGCCATGGACGGCAGGCTTAACTATACGGCTGGTGCTTTCTATTCGAACCAGAAGCGCTACGAGATCATTCCGATCAATATCGGTGCCGATGTTGTTCCTGGCGGTATCGCCGATATCTCGTATGCCTATCGCAATCGGGAGACATCCAAGGCGATTTTTGCCCAACTCAGCTATCAGGTTACCGACAAGCTCACTGCAACTCTGGGCGGTCGCTACACTTGGGAGACGGTCGGCATTCGACAGGCTGAGGGGAACGTCTTCGGGGTCGATCCCAATTCGCCGGCAGCAGACCAGAGTACCAAGCTTTCAGCGCCTGCCTGGACGGCGAGCCTTCAGTACCAAATCGACTCGAACAACATGATCTACTTCAACCAGCGTGGCAGCTTCCGCGCGGGGAACCTGAACGGTACGGTGGCTCCGTTCACCGATCCGCTGACCGGCAAGGCGGCGAACCTGTTCAAGAACGAGAAGGTTCACGACTTCGAGTTCGGCTATAAGTTCAACGGCCGCATTTCGTCGGTGCCGGTGCAGTTCAATATCGCCGCGTACAAGGTCATCGTGAAGGACGCGCAGCGTGCGCTTTACGCGATTGTTGGCGGCGCTCCTGCGGGCTTCACTGTCAACGTGCCCAAGGCCGAGACGAAGGGCGTCGAAGTCGATGGCTTCTTCGGTCTGACCTCGTGGCTCGATGTGGGCTTCAACCTCGCCTACACCGATGCGAAGTACACCGAGCGTACTGTGCCGATCCCGTTTGTCGGCAGCCTCCAGGTCGATTCCTATCCGGATGCGCCGAAATGGGCGGGTTCGGTCAATGCGGAAATCAAGTTTCCGGTGCCTTCCAAGATCGGCCGGGTCAGCCTGAGGACGGACTACTACAAGCAGTCGAGTTTCTTCTTCTCGAACACCAACGGCACCTCGACCCCGGGCACGCAGCTTGATGGCTACTCGACCTTGGCGATGCGCCTGAACTGGAAGGAGATCATGGAAAGCCAGGTCTCGGCCGCGTTCTATGTTCGCAACCTGACCAAGAACACCTACTACGTCTCGGGCTATGCGCTCGGCGCGTCCAACGGTGTCAACACCGCCTACCCGGGTGAGCCGCGCACCTTTGGCGCGGAGCTTTCGGTCAAGTTCTGATCGGAAGTCCAAAGGCTGGCTGAACAGCTGTCCCTCAAAGCCGTTCAGCCGCCACCATCTGACCGGAAATGCTGCAGCCCATGCTGCAGCATTTCTCGTTTCTAGGTCAGCCGCGCAGTTCTAGGCCGTTGCCGTCGGGGTCAGTTACATAGAGCGACTGGCCCCAACCAGAGGCACCGTAGCGCATTGCTGCCGCTCCGACTGCAACGCCATGATCAAGCAGGTGCTGCCGCGCCTGTTCCGCATCGAAATCTGGAATAGTAAGGCAAAGATGGTCCATGTTGCGCACCGCTTCCGGGGGCAAGGGCTCGGAAGCGAGCAGGTCGATGAACGCGGTGCCGACCCGCAGATGCACGAGGCCTATTTCGTCGCGGCGCCAGTCCAACGTGCAGCCCAGAACCTCGCAGTAGAAGTCGATTGAGCGCTCAAGGTCGGCCACTTTGATGACGACATGATCGATTCCGGAAATATGCATAAGCACCTGTTTGGCGGCGCGAATGCAGCAAGGCAAGCACATGCGGTCCTTGTCAACGATAAGGTTGATTTAGTTGCTCGAGCGGCCCGATCGCCATTGACAAGGCTGGATCCAAGCCCTTATCAACGCATGTGTTGATAAGAGTGATTGGGGATTGAGGCGATGAAATTCCACTTGATGCAGACCGGTGTGGTTGGGCGCCGCCACGAAATCGAGGCTGGCATGGCCGGGCAGCGACATGACCTGTATCAGCGGTTTCTCGAGGAAGTTCGTGGCTACGTCAGGCTCGCAGATGATCTCGGGTATTATGGCTATTGCCAGCCCGAGCATCACCTGCAGATCGAAGGGTTCGAGGCGAACAACCATCCCGGAATGTTCAGCCTTTTCGTCGGCCAGAACAGCAAGCGGCTCAAGGCCGGGATCATGGGTTACACCATGACGACGCACAATCCGGTTCGCGTAGCAGAGGAAATCGCGACGCTCGATCACATGCTGCAGGGCCGGATGTATTGCGGCTTCACGCGCGGTTATCATGCGCGCTGGGTGGACAGCTATGCCGCCAAGGAAGGCGTTAGTGCAACTACACCTGATAACGTCAAGGCGCGCGATCAGCAGGATGCCCGCAATCGCTCGATGTTTGAAGAAGGTGTTCGCGTGGTCAAGAAGGCTTGGACCAACGATGTTTTCAGCCACAAGGGCGAAAACTGGGAGTTCCCGCCGAACGGCGGCTCGGCTGGTCACCCAGCTTACGCTAAATTCGGCAAGGGTCAGGACGCTGACGGCATCGTGCGCGAAATCGGCATTGCGCCGCGCTGCTTCCAGGACCCGCACCCGCCCATTTACGGCGGCTTTGCCGCCTCGGGCCGAACAATCGATTTCTGGGCGGAAGAGGGGGGCAAGCTCATTGTGCTGTCCGACAATCTCGATTTCTGCGAGTCGCTCAACAACCGCTATATCGCCTCGGCCGCCAAGGTCGGCCGCGAAGTGACGAACACCCAGGCCTCGGCCTGGGGCGGGTTCCTTATGCTGACTGACGACAAGGACCGTGCCGCCAAGCTCATGGAAGAGCACATGTGGTTCTGGGACGAGTGGTTCATCCCGATGGGCCAGCGTCCGCCCAACGTCCTGATCGGCTCGGCCGACGAGATTGCCGATCGGATCGGCGAAGCACACGACCGGCTGGGGTTTGATGAGCTGTTCCTGATGTTTGGACAAGGGCACCTTGAGCCGGAAGAGAATCAGGAAGAACTCGAGAAGTTCATCAGCAAGGTGGCACCCCGGTTCTCGACCAAGAACGAGGAAGGCGTCTTCGTATAATATCTCGTAATTGCAATGATATAAGAACGAAACGGAGAGATCGAATGGCGATGCAGTGCGGTATCTTCATGACACCCTACAATCCCCCCAGCCGAACACCGCGCCAGGTGTTCGACTGGGCCGTGGACATAGCGCGGATTGCTGACGAGGCCGGTTTTGCCGACTACATGATCGGCGAGCACTATACGCTGGGTTGGGAGAACATCCCGATGCCCGAAGCGATCATTGCCGCCTGCGCGCACACCACCAAGCAGATCCGTTTCGCACCGATGGCGCACTTGCTGCCCTATCATAACCCGGCAACGCTTGCCGTCCGCATCGGCTGGCTCAGTCAGGTGATGGAGGGACGCTACTTCCTTGGCGTGGCGCCCGGCGGACACCATACCGACGCCATCCTGCATGGGTTTGAGAGCATCGGGTCGCTGCCCCCAATGCAGCTTGAGGCGCTGGCGCTCATGGAGCGGGTTTGGGAAGGAAAGCCATTCATCGAGAAGGGCAAGTATTTCCAAGCGGGTTTCCCGGGCCCGGACACGATGCCCGAATACCACGTCGAGATCGCCAACAACGGCCCCTACGGCGGCCGCGCGGCGCTCGAACTGGCGGTGACCGGCCTGTCGATGAAATCA
>CANFIV010000015.1 GCA_947446935.1 Sphingomonadaceae bacterium
ACCGCTGCCGTGTAAGTATAGGTGCCTGCGTTTCTGCCTTGAAGCGCTGAGCGACGGGATCGAAAGGATACAATGGTCATGGCGACAGTCGCAATCACCGGGGCAGCCCGGGGCATCGGCCTTGAACTGGCCGCGCAGCATGTGGCGGCGGGGGACCGCGTGCTGGCGCTGGCCCGCAAGGCGAGCCCTGCTCTGGAGGCGCTGGCCGCGTCGTCCGGCGGTTTGCTGACGGTGCACATGGTCGATGTCGCCAGCGATGAATCGGTGAGAAGCGGCGTCGCCAGCACCGGCACCGGTCCGGTGGACATTCTCTACAACGTCGCCGGGGTGGCCGGGCACATACCCTCCGAACTCGAAAGCGCCGACTGGGATGCGTGGAACGTCGTTTTCGCGATCATGGTGCAGGGCCCGCTGCGCGTGCTGCAGGCGTTTTTGCCGCGGCTCGGCGCGGATGCCAAAGTGATCAATATCACCAGCCAGATCGGGGCTTCGACCTGGCCAAGGGGCGGCTACTATTCCTACGGGGCAGCCAAGGCCGCGCTCAATCGGCTGATGCGCTCGGTCGCGACTGACCTCAAGCCGCGCGGGGTGATCGTCGGGATCGTGCATCCGGGCTGGGTGCAGACTGATATGGGCGGCCCCGCCGCGCACATCACCCCGCAGGAAAGCGCGTCTGGCATCCGTCAGGTAGCCGCGGACTGGACGCTGGAGACGACGGGCGATTTCCTCAACTGGAACGGCAAGCCGCACGCTTGGTAGGCGGCGGAGCGCGCCTCAGGCCACTTTCACGATAACCTTTCCGGTGGAGCCGCCGTTCAGCATCCGGGCATAAGCGGTGAGCACGTTTTCGAGGCCATGGGTTTCATCGAAGCGCATGGTCAGGCGGCCTTCGTCCAGCCACGCACGCAGGGGTGGCAGATATTCGTCGGTGCGGCCGAAGTAATCGGGCAGAAAAAAACCTTCGATCCGCAGGCGCTTCATCAGCACCTGATCGTAGCGTTCGGGCCCCGGAAGCGGCGCGTCATTGTCGTAGGCCGCGACCAGTCCGCACACCGCGACGCGCCCGAACAGGGCCATATTGGGCAGCACCGCATCGAGGATCGGCCCGCCGACATTGTCGAAGTAGGCGTTCAGGCCGCCCGGTACTTCCGTTGCCAATCGCGCCGCGACATCGTCGGACTTGTAGTCGATCGCGATATCGACGCCGAGTTCGTCGATGAGGTAGCGGCACTTGGCCGGGCCGCCTGCGATGCCGACCACCCGTGCGCCGAGATTGCGCGCGACCTGGCAGGCCATGCTGCCGGTTGCACCCGCCGCAGCGGAGACCGCAATCCATTCACCCGGCTGGATGCGTGCCACGTCGCGCACCCCGATCAGCGCGGTCCATGCATTCATGCCGAGTGCGCCGAAATGCTCGCGCGGATCGGCCACTCCGGGATCGACCGCCTCAAGTCCGGTAAGCGCGGGGGTGACGACCGAACTGTCCGCCCATTGCCCGAAGCCGCGCACCCACGTGCCGACAGGGAAGGCGGCATCGCGGCTTTCGCTCACTGTGCCGAGCACCAACCCTGACATCTTGGCGCCCAGCGGCAGCGGCGGTTGATAGCCATCGGTGCGCGGGCTCATCCACATGCGCGTGCCCGCGTCCATCGAAAGCCATTTCGCGGCGATGCGGACTTCGCCTTCGGCGAGCGGCTGGATTGCCTCCTCGCGCAGCGAGAGCGCACTGGCAAAGTCCTGCCCTTGGGGATGCGCATCGAGTTGCCAGAAGCGGTTCTTGGTCATGGTCTTCACCGCATCCTGATCGTTGTAAGAAGCTCGCGCTCTTTGGCCCCGTCCCGCGCGGCATCGGCAACCATCGCGTAGAAGCCGGTGAGCGAGGGCGTGGGCGCATAGAGTTCGGTCATGTGCCCCAGTGCGGCAGTGGTATCGGCAAAAGCCCAGACGAAGCCGTCGGACATCTCGGCCCGCAAGGCGCAAGGTGCCCCTCTCGCCGCAAAGTCTGTCAGAGCGGCGTCGACATCGTCCACGAACACCGCGACGTGGTGGAGGCCATAGCGGCCCGAGCCTTCGGGGTAGAGATCATGGAAGGGCGAGGGCCCCGGATTGTTCTGCGCCACGAACTCGATCATCATCTCGCCCCACTGGCCATAGGCGGAAGTGTGATCGAGCAGGCGCTCGGTTCCCCGGTGCACCGCGCGGGCAACAGGGATGTTATCCGCCACGAAGAACGGGCCCGAGCCGAACGCCGCATGATGCGCCCGCGCGGCCGTTCGCACGTCGGCACAGAAATAGGCAACCTGCCGGATGGCCCGGGCACTCATGCGAAAAGCGCGGTCAAGCGAACAGGCTCTCCGGGTCTTCGATCAGGCCCTTCAAGGTCTGGAGGAACTTCGCTCCGGCCGCGCCGTCGATGGCGCGGTGATCGACAGAGAGGGAGAGCTGGATGCGGCTTTCGAATGCAAGGTCGCCATCATCAAGCTCCACCGCGACCCGGTTGATTCCGCCCACGGCCAAAATCGCGCCCTGCGGCGGATTGATGATCGCGTCGAACGCCTCAATCCCGAACATGCCGAGATTGGAGACGCTGAAGGTGCCGCCGTCCATATCCTCGAAGCTGAGGCGCCCGGCCTGTGCCTTGTCGATCAGCGCACGGGTTGTGGCGGCGATCTGGGCGATATGCATGCGGTCCGCTTGCCGCACGATCGGGGTGACGAGGCCTTTGGGGCTCGCGACCGCGATGGCTACATCGGCGTGCGGGAAGCTGTGTACCGCATCGCCGTGGACTTGCACGTTCACATCCGGATGCCGCGCCAGCGCCATGCCGACGGCCTTGACCAGATAGTCGTTGATCGAGGCCTTGATGCCGAGCACGAGATTGGCGGTCTTGCGCAGCGTGATAAGATCATCGACCGCGACGGACACCCGCAGGTAGAAGTGCGGGATCGTCTGCTTCGCTTCGGTCAGGCGACGGGCGACGACCTTGCGGACCTTGTCGAATGGCTGGACCACCGGATTGTTGGGGGCTGCCACGAATGGTGTGCCGAACACCGGCCCAGCGGCCATGGTGGGGGCAGGCACCAGCGCCAGCACATCCTTTTTGGAAATGCGCCCGCGCGGGCCGGTGCCGGCAATACCGGTAAGGTCGAGGCCGTGCTGCGCAGCCAGCCGCTGCGCGAGCGGGGATGCAAAGATCGCGCGGGTCTCTTCTGAAAGCGGTGCAGTACCCTTGTAGGACACGGCACGTTCCGGGCGCATGGCCTGGACCACATCCTGATAGGTGATGCGCCCATTGCGGCCTGATCCGGCGATGGGCTCGATGTCCACGCCCTCGGCTTCGGCCAGCTTGAGCGCTTCGGGGCTGATCGAGCGGTTGGTCACGATCTTGGCGGGAGCGGCGGCCGGAGCCGCAGCAGTCGCCCCAGCCGGAGCTGGGTCGCCGCTGCCGGCCTTGGCCGCCACGCCGGTTTCAGCCGGCTTGAACGCGGCGATGAAGGCATCGACTTCGGCATCGGTCGCGGCGGGTTCCGCAAACACGCCGAGCAGCGCACCCACCGGGTGCGGCGTGTCGCTGGCGGGCACAAGCATGCGCTTGAGCACGGCATCGTATTCGGCCTCGACTTCATTGGTGATCTTGTCGGTCTCGATCAGGCAGAGGATCTGCCCGCGCGTGAAGGCATCACCTTCCTTGACCATCCATTCGGCGATGGTGCCCTCGGTCATTTCGATGCCCCACTTGGGCATGCAGAACGGGCGGATATCAGCCATGTGGCTAGTTCCTTAGCGGTAGGAGAGGACCTTGCGCACCGCCGCTTCGATCTTGCCGATCGAAGGGAGATACGCGGTTTCCAGCTCGCGCGCGAACGGGACAGGCGTGTGCGGCGGATTGACGCCGAGCGGCGGAGCCTTGAGGCTGGCGAAGGCCTTTTCGGCCACCAGCGCGCAGATATCTGTCGCCAGGCTACAGCGCGGGGTGGCTTCATCGACCACGACCAGACGGCCGGTGACTTCTACCGAATCGAGGATCGCTTCCTCGTCCAGTGGGCTCGTCGTGCGCAAGTCGATCACGTCGCAGCCAATGCCTTCGGCGGCCAGCTTGTCGGCCACCGCCTCGCAAAAGCCGAGTAGCAGGCCGGTGGAGACGATGGTCACGTCCTGCCCGGCGCGGCTGAGGCGCGCGTGGCCGAAGGGGATCATGAAGTCCTTGTCGTCGGAAACTTCGCCCTTCACGCCGTAAAGCGCTTTGTGTTCGAGGAAGATCACCGGATCATCATCGCGGATCGCGGTGCGCAGCAGGCCCTTCACGTCGCCCGGGGTGGTGGGCATGACGACCTTGAGCCCCGGCATGCCGGTAAGGATCTGGTGGACGGCCTGGCTGTGCTGCGCCGCCGCGTTGTAGCCGGCGCCGTAAGCCATGCGGATCACTGCCGGGCACTTCGTCTTGCCGCCGAACATGTAGCGGAACTTGGCAAGCTGGTTCCAGATCTGATCGAGCGAGACGCCGATGAAATCGGCAAACATCAGCTCGGCCACCGGGCGCTTGCCCGAAAGCGCGAGGCCTGCCGCCGCGCCCATGATCGCGCTTTCGGAGATCGGCGTGTCGATCACGCGGTCACCGCCGAACTTGCCGAACAGGCCGACCGAGGTCGACCAGATCCCGCCGATGGCTTCAGGCCCGCCCGCGGTGCCCATGCCGCCGACGACGTCCTCGCCCAGCACCACCACATTGGGGTCGCGTTCCATTTCCTCGACGATCGTGGAGAGAACCGCCTCGCGATACATCATTTTGCTCATTGTCGCGCTCCTGCGGGGCTCAATACGAGATATAGACGTCGGTGAGGACGTCCTCTGCAGTCGGACGATCAGCCGCCTTGGCCTTGGCCACAGCGGTCTCGATCGCTTCCATTACGTCGGCATCGACCGCGTCGATGTCTTCGCCGGTCAGAAGCTTCGCCTCGGTGACGCTCTGGCGGAACTTCTTGAGGCAATCGCGCGTCTCGCGGATGCGGTCGAGTTCCCCCGGGCCGCGGTAACGCTGCGGATCGCCCTCGAAGTGGCCGAAGAAGCGCTCGGTGTCGAATTCCACCGCCGCCGGACCATTGCCGGGCACGCGCACATAATCCAGCACTTCGCGCATCGTCTCGAAGACCGAGAAGAAGTCGGTGCCGTCGCCGCGCCACACTTTCATGCCGAAGGCTTCGGCGCGACTGGCGATGTCCTTGTTCGTGCCGACCGCATATTCGAAGCCGGTGTGTTCGGAATAGTGATTGTTTTCGAACACGAAGATGCATGCGGCCTTGGTGACCACTGCCATGTTCATCGCCTCGAACGTGGTGCCCTGGTTGCACGCGCCATCGCCCGAAAAGCCGATAGCCACGTGGCCCTTGCCGTCGATCTTGCAGGATATGCCCGCGCCGACCGCAATCGGCGCGCCCGCGCCTACGATGCCATTGGCGCCGAGCATGCCCTTGTCGACATCGGCAATGTGCATCGATCCGCCCTTGCCCTTGCACAGGCCCTCGCGGCTTCCCCAGATTTCGGCCATCATGCCGTCCACGTCACAGCCCTTGGCGAGGCAGTGGCCGTGGCCGCGGTGTGTGGAGACGATCTTGTCCTCCACCGAAAGATGCTCGCACACGCCCACCGCGACAGCTTCCTGTCCGCAATAGAGGTGCGTGAAGCCGGCGATCTCGCCGGTCTGGATATCGATGTGCAGCCGCTCCTCGAACTCGCGGATCAGCTTCATCTGGCGATAGGCGCGCAAGAGCGCCTCACGGCTCAACTGCATCCTTTATCTCACCCCGTTGTTGTTGGCGTCGTTGTCGAATGTCATGTGTCTGAAGCCCCGGCGGCTGGCAAGTTTACGGCAATCGCGTGCGTCCTGATTCCCGTTCGCATGATTTCGAACGCTTGAATGCGAACCAGAACAATCGCGAATCCCTAAGATCCCTTCAGGCCACAGCCAAGCCCACTTGCCGACTCTGCAAAACGTTAGGATCGCGGCATCGCAGTGCCGTTCCTCCCGAAAAAGCATAGGTTGCGCGCTGCTCCGAACCGTTCCACCAACCGGTCGCGCGAGCATGCACGGGGAGAAAACGATGACAGCACGACTTGAGGGCAAGGTGGCGCTGGTCACCGGCGGGACCACCGGTATCGGGGCGGCAGCCGTGCGGCGACTGGTGGGCGAGGGTGCAAATGTGTTCTTCACCGGCTCGAAAGAAGCAGAAGCCGCGGCGCTTTGCGCGGAGACCGGCGCGCAGTTCCGGGCGCTCCGCGTGCAGGATGCCGCAAGCTGGCCCGGTCTGATCGAGGACGTGCTCGCGGCTTACGGGCGGCTCGACATCGCGTTCGCCAATGCCGGCACCGAAAGCGGCGATGCCAGCATCGAGGACGTTGGCATTGAAGGCTGGAACAATGTGGTGGCGATCAACCAGACCGGCGTGATGCTTACAGTGCAGCACGCCATCGCGGCGATGAAGCGCAATCCGGAAGGGGCGACAGGCTCGATCATCATCAATTCCTCAATGAACGCCACGCGCCCGCTGGGCAATTACGTGACCTATTCGGTCACCAAGGCTGCGGTCTGCGCGCTCGCCAAATCGGCGGCGGTGCATTGCGGGCAGAAGGGCTACAAGATCCGCGTGAATGCGATCCTGCCCGGCGTGGTCGAAACGCCGCTGATCCAGCAGATCATGAATGCTCAGGCAGATCCGGCCGCTACGCGCGCGATTTACGAAGGCATGGCCCCGATGGGCCGCATGGCGCAGCTTGAGGAAATTTCGGGGTTGGTTGCCTATCTCGCCTCGGACGAGGCGGGGTTCATTTCGGGGGCAGAAATCGCGATCGATGGTGCCACAACAGCGGGGATGATGGGGGTATGAGCGATCTTGGAACAAAGCGCCTGCAGGGCCGGGTCGCTTTCATTTCGGGCGGATTGCGCGGGATCGGGCTTGCCTGCGCCGAGCGGTTCCTTGCCGAAGGGGCTGAGGTCGTGCTCTCAGACCTTGATGCGGAAGACAGCGATACGGCGACAGCCACACTTGCCCGTCTGGGCCAGGCCGCGAGCTATGTCCGCGCCAATGTAACGAGCGAGGACGACTGGGTGCGCGCGGTGCAGGCGGTGCAGGAGCGCCACGGCGCGGTCCATATCCTGATCAACAATGCCGGTACCGACCTCACCGGCGCGGTGGAGACGCTGAAGCTGGAAGATTGGCGGAAGATCATGTCGGTCAACGTCGACGGGGTGTTCCTTGGCACCAAACATTTCGTGCCGCTGCTCGCGGCGAGCGGTGCGGCGGTGAAAGGCGGGGCCTCGATCATCAATGTCAGCTCGATCATGGGGCTGGTCGGCATGAGCGAGGTTTCGGCCTACAACGCGAGCAAAGGCGCGGTACGGCTCTTTACCAAGAGCATCGCGCTCGAGTTCGCGCAGAAGAAGATGCCGATCCGTGCCAATTCGCTGCACCCCGGTTTCGTTCTTACGCCGCTGCTGAACGCAGGGTTCCAGCGCTGGGTAGATGCGGGCGCGGCCGAAAAGGTGCAGGATCTGATCGACAGTATGGCTGCCACAACGCCAATCGGGCGGCTGGCGGACCCGGCCGAGCTGGCTTCGGCCGCCTTCTTCCTCGCCAGCAGTGACAGCAGCTACATGACCGGCGCGGAACTGGTCATCGACGGGGGATGGACCGCGCAATGACAATCGCTCTGGACAATGTGGTCGCCGTGGTGACGGGCGCGGCGGGTGGCATCGGCCGCGAACTGGTCAAAGCGCTGAAGGCCGCACATGCCACGGTGATCGCCACCGATATGGCCGCCGAGGCCGAGATCGAAGGCGCGGATGCCTACTTGCAGCATGACGTGACGAGCGAGGCCGATTGGGAAGCGCTCGCCGGCATCATCCACCGCGACTACGGGCGGCTCGATGCGCTGGTAAACAATGCGGGCATCTCCATCGTCACCAAGTTCGACGAAACCCCGCTCAGCGAGTTCCACCGGGTCAATGCAGTCAATGTCGATTCGATCATCATCGGCACGCAAGTGTTGCTGCCGCTCTTGCTGGCGGGTGGCAAGGCGCGGCCCGGCGGCGCTTCGGTCGTCAATTTCTCCAGCATCGGCGGCCTGCGCGGTGCGCCGTTCAACGCAGCCTATTGCACCAGCAAGGCGGCGGTGAAGATGCTGTCGAAGTGCCTTGGTGCCGAATTCGCCGCGCTCGGCTACAACATCCGGGTCAATTCAGTGCACCCCGGCGGTGTCGATACAGGAATGCTCGGCTCAATCATGGACCGCTATGTCGAGATGGGCGCGGCCCCCTCGCGCGAAGTGGCGCAAGCAGCGATGGAAGCGCGTCATCCCATCGGCCGCGCGGCACGCCCCGCCGAAATGGGCGGCGGCGTGGTTTACTTGTGCAGCGAGGCGGCGAGCTTCGTGACCTGCAGCGAACTGGTGATCGATGGGGGCTTTACGCAGGTGTGAGGGGATCAGCTGCGCGGCACAGTATTCCCTGAAATGATCGATGCGCCGTCATCGATCACATGGCTCTGCCCATTGATAAAGCGGCTTTCGTCCGAGGCGAGGAACAGCACGAGATTGGCAACGTCGACCGGTTCGCCGAGGCGATTGGTGGCTGAGGCGTTGTCGTGCGCCGGGGCTGCGGCTCCAAGCTCGGCCAGCTTGCCACCGAGGCTTTGCACCATCGGCGTATCGATACCGGCGGGCAGCACCGAATTGCAGCGCACGCCGCGCCCGTGCTTGATGCAGTGCGCCGCAGTCGCGCGTGTGTAGGCGTCGATCGCGCCTTTGGCGGCGCTGTAGGCGGCAAAGGTCGGCTCGCCCTGAATCGCGGCGATCGAGGCCATGTTGACGATCGAACCGCCGCCGTTTGCCGCCATTGCCGGAATCGCATGCTTGGTGCCGAACACGACGCCATCGATGCTGACGGCCATGATCTTGCGATAGTTTGCTTCGGTCAGCGTTTCGGGATCGCCGAACTCTACGACGCCCGCATTGTTCACCAAAATATCAAGCCGCCCGTGCTGCGCGACGATGTCGTTGATGAGGGCTGCCCATTCCGCTTCGCTGGTCACATCTAGGTGCCGGTAATGCGCGGATGCGCCAAGGTCTGCCGCGAGAGCAGTGCCGGCTGCATCGTCTACGTCGGTCAGGATTACCGCCGCGCCCTCGGCCACGAAGAGCCGCGCGTCCGCCGCGCCGAGCCCCTTGGCCGCGCCGGTAACGATCGCAACCTTGTCTTTGAGACGGTTCATGTCAGCACTCCAACTTGATTGCGCCGGGGCGCGGGGGGCCGGCTTCGCGGGCGACGAGTGCCGTGTCGTGATAGTGGATCGTGTATTCGACCATCAGGCCATCGACGCAGCGGGTCGTCTCCGCCAGCGAGGTGCTGATGCGGTTTCCGGTAAACTTCGAGGTCATCGTCATGCGCAGCTGCAGGCAGAAGTAGTTTTCATCCGAAAGAATGCCGAGGCGATCGACCACCACATCGTCCCAGTAGCTCCAAACATGAGGGAACAGGCGGATCAGCGCATCGCGGCCCTTCCAGTCGCCGCCGAAGGGAAGCTCCGGCGGTTCGTGGACCACATAATCCGGGTGGGTGATATCCATAACCCCGGCCCAGTCGCCCGCATCGATGCAGGCGAGCATGGTTTGGGCGAGTTCGAGCGGTGTCCTTGAGAGACTTTGGGTCACGGCGTTTGCTGGTTCCGGATCAGAACTGCACACGCTTGGTGAAGCCGCCATCGATGATCAGGTTGACGCCGGTGCTGTAGGACGAGGCCGGGCTCGCGAGAAACACGGCGGAGCGGGCCACTTCGTCCGGCGCGCCGAGACGGCCCAGCGGCATCTGTGCTTTGATGCCGTTGTAGAAGTCCGGCATCGCGCCCTTGATCATTTCCCAGTTGCCGCCGGGGAACTCGATCGGACCGGGCGACACGGTGTTCACGCGGATGCCCTTGGGCGCGAGCGCCTGGCTGAGCTGCGAGGCATATGTGATCAGCGCGGCTTTGATCGCGTTGTAAGCCTGCGGCATGATGAAGGTCTCGACCGCAGCGGTGGACGAGAACACGAGGATCGAGCCATTGCCCGAGGCTTCGAGCGCCGGGGTCAGCGTTTCGATGCCCTTGACCGCGCTCATGATGTCCACATCGAGGCACTTCTGCCAGTCCTGCGTGGCGCCTGCGCCTGATACGCTGGCCATGTTGACGAAAATGTCGCAGCCGCCCAGCTTCTCCACCGTGGCGTTCAGCCAGGCGACGTAGCCGTCGATATTGTTGGTCATGTCAAAGGCTTCGCCATGCGCCTTGCCGGGATTGCCCGCGAGCGCGGCAAGCGCCGCATCGACTTTGGCCTGATCGCGCGAGAAGAACGCCACGTCGGCCCCTTCGGCAGTGAACAGCTTGAGCATTTCGAGGCCGATCCCGCGGGCACCGCCGTTCATGATGACTTTCTTGCCGTTCAGACCCAGATCCATCGCTGTTCTCTCCGCGTGATTGTTGTGCCCAGATTACGCTGAGGTATGGCCGAGCATGTGCGGGATAAGAATAGGCAAAAGTGAGGGGGAGGCAGCGCTCGTAAATGATAGTTTTGCGCGGGTTCGAATCGCCATAGGCTGGATGCCTTGGGAGAGAACAATGGCGATTACCGGACCAATCGAGGACCAGCTCGCAATCCGCGCGCTGCATGAAAGCTATGCCGATGCCGTCTTCCGGCGCGATGCGGCGGACTGGGGGGCGCTGTGGGCAGACGATGCCTCGTGGGACCTGATGGGAACTCCGGTCGAGGGCAAGCAGGCCATCGTCGGATTGTGGACCGGCGCGATGTCGACCTTCGCGTTCGTCGCGTTCTTCTCTCAGGTCGCGACTATCGAGATCGATGGTGATACCGGCACGGGGCGACTCTACACCAGCGAAGTGCTTGAAGACCTTGAGGGCAACCTGCGGCGCACCGTGGGTCGCTATGAGGACCATTATGTCCGCAAAGGCGGAACCTGGCTCTACCAGAGCCGCAGCTTTATCGTCTTGAAAGGGTAAGATCATGATCGTGGTTGTCGCAGGTGAGATCGATTTTGCGCCGGAAGTCCGCGATGCGGTGCTGACCGATGCCAAGCCGCTGATAGACATGGCGCTGGAGGAGAAGGGCTGCCGTCATTACGCGTGGAGCCTCGATCCCCATCATCCGGGGCGCATTCACGTGTTCGAGGAGTGGGAGACCGCTGAGGATCTCGCCGTGCACCTGCTTGCGGAATCCTACTTCAAGATGGGCGCGCATCTCGCCGGGTTCACCATTCTTGGAGCTTCCACCCGCAAGTATCGTTGCGACCTGTCCGAGCCCGTTTACGGGCCGGACGGCGTTGCTACCGCGACCTTCCTCACGGCAAAGGACTGAACGCCATGACCAACCTTTCGGGCAAAGTGGCTGTCGTTATCGGCG
>CANFIV010000016.1 GCA_947446935.1 Sphingomonadaceae bacterium
AGAAGCAGATCGATGTGCCCGCCTCGGCCATCCGCATCGGCAAGGGCCTCGTCGATATCGACGCGGCGCGGATGCTGCTGGTGGGCACGCTGCGCGAGCTGGAGGCCGAGCTGCGCGCCGGACGGGCGCTGACGACACCGCAGCGGGCCAAG
Organism: Sphingomonadaceae bacterium; assembly: GCA_947446935.1. Lineage (GTDB taxonomy): Bacteria > Pseudomonadota > Alphaproteobacteria > Sphingomonadales > Sphingomonadaceae > Novosphingobium. The sequence continues at coordinate 153 of CANFIV010000016.1, forward strand.
GCGCGCATGGTGGCGGGCTACGTGCCCGACCTGTGCAAGCAGGTGGTGGAATCGGTGGTCAGCGCCAGCGGCGCATCGGGCATGTTCGCCGGATCGCGTTTTGCCGAGGCGCTGCTCGATGTGAACATGATGAGCCTGCACCAGTCGACCGAATATGATCGCGGCCCGGAAAACTACGGGCGCGTGGTGCTGGGGCTCGAACCGTCGAACCTGGCGATCTGATCAGCTTCCCGTCACCGCAGTTTGCATGGCGTGGAGGCCCGCTCGCGGCCGCCACGCCATTTTTTTGCGTAATTTCAGCGCCCTGAATGATTCGCCAGTGATTTTTCCAAAACTGATCTGGATCAAAGTCCTCTCCTCGATAGCGACATACCAATTGATATGTCGCTATCGAGGAGATCAGTTGTCATGAATGCGCCCGTCATTGGAACCATCAAGCCCGAACCCGCTGTCATCCCCACTCGCTTTCCCGCGCACCTGACAACCCGCGCCAAATTGCACACGGCCGATGACTATCTGATCGCCGCGCGGTCGGTGTTGCCGGTGCTCAAGGCCAATGCGGCTAAGGCGCGCGAAATCCGCCGACCAGCGGACGAAAGCCTCGAAGCGGTGGTCTCGGCAGGTCTGATCGGCATCCTGCGGCCGCGCCGTTATGGCGGCCCGGGGCTAGAGCTCAGCGACATGATCGATGTTGCCGACATTCTGGCCGAGGGCTGCCCGGGCACAGCCTGGGACTACGGCGTCTGGGAACTTCACAATTGGCTGGTCGGCACTTTGCCCGAAGACGGGCAGAGAGAGGTGTTTGGCGCCGACGACAACCTCGTAATCTGTTGCGGCGTGTTCAACCCGGCCCTGGCACACGCGCGCCGGGTTGAGGGCGGTTACATGCTGCGAGGGCGCTGGCCCTATGGCAGCGGCTCGACCCACGCCAACTGGGCCTGCTCGGTCGCGATGGTAGATGCCGAGGACGCGGAGGGTGCGCCCGAGGCGCGCATGTTCGTCTATCCCAACTCCGATTTCGAAGTGCTCGACACCTGGCACGTGACCGGACTTTCGGCCACCGGGACCCATGACATTCTCATCCGCGATGAAGTGTTCGTTCCCGAGCGGCGCACGCTGAGCGGAGCCGAAGTCTATAACGGTACAGCACCCGGCGCTCTGCTCCATGATGAAGCCACGTTCCGGCTGCCGGTTCTTCCCGGCGCGCATTTGTTCGGCGCGGCAACAGCGGCAGGTGCGACGCGCGCAGCGATTGAGGAATTCCGCAAACTCACGGCGAAGCGCGTGCGAGTCAACGGCACCAAGCAATACGAAGCTGCCGCGCCGCTGGCACGCATTGCCCGCGCGATCATTGATGCAGAAGCGGCGATCCTGCTCTTGCGCAAGACCGTGCGCGATGTTGAAGCGACCGTGCGTGATGGCGGGGCGCTGACGCTCGAACAGCGGGCCAAAGTGCGGATGGTCTCGGGCTATGTGCCTGATCTGTGCCGTCAGGCCGTCAGTTCGCTGATTGGTGCATCGGGCGTCGGCGCGCTGGCGGAGGGGCATCCCCTGATGGCCTTGCTGCTTGATGTCACCGGCATGGCCAATCATGCTTCGACCGACTACGATCTGGGGCCGGAAAACTACGGCCGTGTTCTGATGGGGCTGCCGCCCTCGAACCCCAAGATCTAAAGCCTTCAGAGTTTGCTGCGGGAGGGGGCATTGCTGCCCCCTCTTTTTTGACCATGTCCACCTCGGGGCGTCTTGTTGACAAGCCACCCCGCCCTGCATACCAATTGATATGTCTTGGTTGAGAAGGGCCACCTTTTGCAGGGGAGCGAGCGCAGATTTGCATCGCCCATCGCGTAGGCAGTCCCCCTTGAGACCGGGTGCCGATGCGGCGCAAGCAGCCGGGTTGCAATCATGCTGAGGGCTGGTGTGATCGCCAGTCAGAACACAAGAAGGTGATATCCATGATCAAGCGCATGATCGGCATAGCGGCGGCTATCAGCATGACCGCGACCGCAGTCGCTGGAGCAGGCCCTGCGCGAAACACCGATTGGGCGCAGCTCGGGAATGGCGCCGACATGCAGCACCACAGCGAGCTTGACGCGATCAACGGCGACACCGTGGGACAGCTCGAACTGGCCTGGTGGACCGAAGAGCCGAGCCAGTATGGCCTCGTCGGCAATCCCCTCATCGAAGACGGGCGCATTTTTCAGGGCGGACCCAACGGCCTGATCATCGCCAACGATCTGCGCACCGGCAAAGTGCTGTGGACTTACAATGCGCCCTACGATCTCGCAGGCGCGTCGTTCAACGGCTACGCCACCAAGCATATGAACCGCGGCATCGCGCTAGCTGCGGGCAATGTGATCATCACTGCCAATTGCCGCCTGTTTGCGGTGGATGAGAAGACTGGAAAGCTCGTGTGGCAAGCTGAGACTTGCGATGCCCGCGAACTGTACTCGACAACCCAGGCTCCGCGCGTAGGCGATGGACTTGTATTCATCGGCAATGGCTGCGGGGATACCGGCCTCGTTCGGGGCTATGTCGATGCTTTCGATGCACGGACCGGCGCACGCAAATGGCGCTTCTATACCGCTCCTGGCGACCCGGCCAAACCGCATGACAGCCCGCTCTACGAAAAGGCTGCTGCGACCTGGGGCACCAAGTGGTTCGAAAAATCGCATGGCTGCGCCAGTCCGTGGGATGCAATGACTTTCGATGAAAAGCTGCACCAGCTCTACATCGGCACCGCGGCACCAGGCCCGTCCGATCCCACGAGCCGCGCCGCTGACGCTGGCGACGAACTCTATGCAGCTGCCATTGTCGCGGTGGATTCGCGCACAGGCGCCTACAAATGGCACTTCACCCAGACCCCGAACGATGCGTGGGATTTCGATTCCGCGATGGGCATCATGGTCGCCGATCTGCCAATTGGCGGGAAACTGCGCCGCACCGTGCTCTCAGCGCCCAAGAACGGCTTTGCCTATGTGCTCGATGCCGAGACCGGCGCGTTCATTCACGGCAGCGCTTATACGAAGATCAACTGGGCCAAGGGGCTCGATGCGGCCGGGCGGCCGATCCGAGGCGATGAGCCTGCCGACTACTGGAAGAAGCCGGACCATCAGGCCGTCGTGTTTCCCAACGGCATGGGCGCGCATGGCTGGGAAGCCATGGCCTTCGATCCGGTATCCCGTCTGCTCTACATTCCTTCGCTGCGCGCACCGATGCTGGTGAAACAGGCAACCGGCCAGTTCACCGGGGTCTATTTCGACTTTACCTTTGGGCATGACAGCGCGGACCCCGAGCTCAAGCCCTATGGCGAAGTGGTCGCCTATGATCCGGTCGCGAACACGGTGCGCTGGCGGGCACGCGACACCATGCCGATGAACGGTGGCCTGCTGCACACCGCCGGGGGACTGGTGTTTCAAGGCATGGCCGACGGGCGGCTGGTAGCTTTCGATGATCGCACCGGCAAGGAACTCTGGAGCCGCCAGACTGGCGGGGCCATCCGCAGCGCGCCGTCAAGCGTGATGATCGATGGCGAGCAATACATCATCGTCAGCACCGGCGATGGCAGCGGCGCTGCCTCGGGCCCGATGATGCAGCGTTATGACGCCGCCCCCGAAGTGCGCACCCCGCCCCGCCTTCTGGCATTCCGTCTTCGCGGCAAGCATGCCTATCCACCGCTGGCCGCAGCGCCGGAACCGGTTCCCATGCCGCCCTCGCCGCGTCAGGATGCTGCACTCGCCAAGGTCGGCGAGCAGATGTTCGAAGGCTATGGCTGCTCGATGTGTCACGGCGCCGATGGCGGCAATTCTACAACGCCTGCCGTGCCCAATCTCAACCGTATGCCGCCCGCGGACGTCGCGATGCTGAGCATGGTTGTCCAGCAAGGCGCGCTCGCCAGTGCGGGCATGCCCAAGTTTGACGGCATGCCCGACGCCGATGTGAAGGCGCTCTACGCCTATATCATCAACAAGGCCTGGGATGCCCACGACAGGTCCGCAAAGCGCTGATCCACGCCGCATGCGGTGTTTTCAGTGTGGTGAGCGGTGTTTGAGGAGATCGTTTCGGTGACCAAACATGAAGGCAGCTGTCTCTGTGGCAGCGTTCACTATGCATTTGAAGCCGAGCCACTGATGGTCGGTGCCTGCCACTGCAAGAATTGCCAGCGGCAGTCGGGCGCGCCATTTTCCGTGATCTGCGGCGTGCCCGAAGCGGCCTATGAGCAGACTGGCATCACCAAGACCTATCAGGATAAGGGCGACAGCGGCCAGGCCGTCGAGCGAGTGTTTTGCCCCGAATGTGGCTCGCCTATTCTCTCGCGCGTGGGCGCGATGCCAGGCATGGTGTTTATCAAGGCTGGCACTCTTGATGCGCCGGACCAGTTCTCGCCTTCCATCGAACTCTATTGCGATCGTCGGTGGCCTTGGATGCCAGAACTGGCCAGCCAGCGCTTCCCACTCGGCTTTCCGGGATAGACCAAAAGCTCCATTGAGCGAGCTTGATCACCGAGGGTTGTTTGGATTTGGCGCTCGCCCCTGCCTCAGCCGGTTAGCGTCCGGCCGCAATGCATCGCAGAGCGTTTGGGCGCACAACCCTTCGATATCAGGCCAGCACGGTTTCCTGGCGCTTCGTGGCGGCTGTTTCTTCCCAACGATAGGCGATTGGCACATCCTTGGGGCCGCAGACAAAGTTTGAGATCGTGCGGCGCGGCGTTCCGTTCAGACGCACTTCCGCAATTTGCGGCAACAGCTCTTCCCACAGCACGCGCATTTCCATGCGCGCCAGATGCTGGCCGAGGCAAATGTGCGGGCCAGTACCAAACGTCAGACTGGGGATGCGCTTGCGGTCGATGTTGAAGGTGTAGGGGTCTTCAAACACGGATTCATCGCGATTGGCGCTTTGATAGGCCAGCATGACCCAATCGCCCTTGCGGATCTTCTTGCCGGCCACTTCGATATCTTCCAGCGCAGTGCGCATGAAGCTCTTGACCGGTGTGGCCCAGCGGATGGCCTCCTCCACAAACAGCGCAATGTCCGCCGGATTGGCCTTGAGCCGCGCCACCAGATCGGGGCGCTGCGCCATGACCCACATCGACATGCTGGTGGTAAAGGCCGTGGTGTCGTGCCCGGCAGTCGTCGCGATCAGGTAGTAGCCGTGAAGCTGGCGCGGTGTGAGGTATTCGCCATCGATCCGTGCGTTCGCGATCAGGCTGGTCAGCGTGTCATCCGGCTGCCGGCGCAGATCCGCAGTCCGCCCTTCGAAATAATCGTGCAGGTCCTTCAACCCCTCATCGATCATCCGCATAGCTTCGTTGCTGGTCGCATCCTTGCCGCTGGTGTTGATGTCGGGATCGTTGGCCGCGTGCAGCATATGCGCGTTGTGCAGGAAGAAGCCCTCGTCCTCTGCCGGCAGGCCCAATGTCGCCATGACCACGCGCAGCGGATAGACCCAGCCCACATCCTGCGCAAAATCGCAAGCTGTGCCCTTGGCGCGCATTTCCGCCACCGAGCGCCGCGCGAGCAGGCGGATGCTGTCTTCCAGATCTTTGATCGCCTTGGGCGTGAAGCGCGGATAGGCGATCATGCGCAGATCCTTGTGCTCACGCCCATCGACTTCGACCGCTGACCGGGTGACATTGGGCTCTCCGAACGTGTCGATGCTGTAGGCCACCGAGGCGCGGTCCAGCAGCATGACCGAGCCTGCGGCGTTGGAAAACACCTCGGCCCTGCGCTCGATTTCCTGAATGTCTTCATAGCGCGTCGCGATCCAGAACGGATCGTACTTGTCCGGGTGCGCCATGGGGAATGGATCGTTCGCCCGCATCTCCTTGAAGATCGCCTCGATCCCGTCGAGCTCGGCATAGGCGCGCGGATCGACAAGCTTGTTGGCAATCGCGACCGGCACCGTGGCGCGTTTGTCCTTGGCGCGGCTGCGCGCGACGGTCCACAGCACAACAGCCATGGACAATGCCATCAGCACAAGCGCGGTGCCATTGACCACGCGAAAGTCGCCGGTCGCCAGAGCGCCGCCCAGCATTGGTCCGGCCGAAAAGCCCACCAACGCCGCGACATTGACAAACATCGCGGTGCTGCTGGTCGGATCGACAGTGACTACCGCTTCGAACTGGTAGTTGAGGACATAGCTGAAGCAAAAGCCGAACAGCATCGCCAGCGGGATGAACCCCTGCACCGGCGCCGCCACGAAAAAGATGGCGGTGGCTGCCAGAAGCCCGGAGAAGCCGATGACCATCGGTTTGACGAAGCCGAAGCGCGACCCGATCACCGCCGCTGCCGCGCCGCCGAACATCCCGGCAAACAGCACATAGGCCGCCGAGCTGTCGGCAACATCCTGTTTCACGCCCCAAGCCGCGCCCATGTACACTAGGTACGAATAGACCGCGACCACGCCGCAATAGAACAGCACGACCGACCCGATCCCGGCCCAGCCCAGTGCAGACACGCGGCCGAGCGCAGGTTTGGCCGACGTTTGCGCCATACTGCGCCGCGTCGATGCCGTCGGGACCAGTGTGGCGAAGCCCAGGGCTACCAGCACTGACGCTGTGATCAGGCCGAACAGGCCGACCGCGCCAAATTGCGCCGATACGGCCCCGATCGCAAGAACCGCCAGCCAGCCAACACCCAATTGTGCGACAGTAAACACGCCCAGATTGCGGGCGGCATCGCCTTCAGCCATCACGGCATAGACCACCGCCATCGCCATACCGCATCCGAGGCCGGCAATCGGGCGCAGGATCAGCAAGGCCCCGAACGAGGGTGCAAAGATAGACGCCAGATTGGCAAGCAGCGCCAGCGCCATGCCGAGTATGACCGTGCGACGCCAATTGAGCCGCTTGACGAGATCGGGCAGCACTGCGCAGCCAAACGAACCTACGGTGATCCCCGCGACATCGGCCATGCCCACCAGCCCGGTCTGGCTTTCGGTGAGATGATGCACCAGCCCCAACGCGGCTAGATAGGCCGGGATCGCATTGGGCAGCGACATTCCCACCGAGCCGATCAGCACCGACGGCAGGACTCCGGGGTGCAGCCCGAAGCGGTTGGCACCTGATGTTGCAGCTGTGGTCATGCTCGGGCTTTCTGCACGGTCAGTAAGTGCGGGCGTTTTCGGCGGCAGGCTTGCGCGTCGCGTCGAAGTCTACTGCCGAAGGTTCTCGCCCGGAGGGTGCCCCTCAGATTGCGATGTTGGACGGTTCAAGGCCGATCAGCACCCGTCCGTAGTTCTCCGGGCCGCGATCATATTCGGTCGATTGGTGCAGGCTCATCATGGTCACATCAAGCAGCGCAGCGGCCAGCTTCGACCCTTCGAGCATGGCCGAGGCTCCGCAGGCTGCGATCAGCGAGGTGATCACCTGCTTGCACAGATCCGGCACGTATCCTGCGACCATGCGCGCCTTGGCACGTTGCTCGACCGTCAGTTCCGCACCCGTGCGCAAATGCGCCTCGAGTTCGCGCATGGTATCCTGGAGAAGGAGCTCAGCCGCGCGGACCTCGATTTCAGCGGTCGCGAGGCGGATCATCGATCCCGGCATATCCGCTTGCGCCTTGCCCGTCACATAGGTCCGCTTCGTGATAACCTCGCGGAATTCGGCGATCACGGCACGAGCCAAGCCGATGGCCGAGGAATCGGTGGCGAGGTGTGCGCCCGGCGGGAGCGGCATGCGGTAGGCAGCGGTGTCATGGAGCCGTCCCCCTGCCGCACGGCCCGTCGCAACGTCAGCCCGGCTGTTGGTCCGATGCGCAGGCACGAACACCTCATCCGCGATCACGATGTCATGGCTGCCAGTTCCGGCCAGTCCCTGCACGCGCCAAGTATCCTCAACCTGAAACGCCGGGCGAGGCACAACCATCATTCGGACGTGGGGACGGCCATCAAGCTCTTCACCATCGATCGCTGCGAAGACGCAGGTCCAGCTGGCGTGGGTGGATCCGCTGCCGAAACCCCAACGGCCTGAAAGCATGTAGCCCCCGTCCACGGCGCGTGCCTTGGCCTTGGCGGTGTTCGAAGCACCGCAGCACATCACGACCGGGTCGGCAAAGAACTCACGCTGACCTTGTTCGGGCAGCATGCCCGCCATCCAGCAATGGACTTCCCACACCACGTAGTCCCACGCGGTCGAAGCGCAGCCTTCGCCAAGAACCGAACCGACCGCGATCATATCGGACAGTTCAAGGCCAGGGCCACCGAACATGGCAGGACGCATGATCCCGGAGAGCCCGGCCTCGACAATTGCAGCGACGCTTTCGTCTGCAGGACGGCGTTGCTGGCGAGTGAAGGCAGCGTGCTCCTTCAGGACGGGAAGGATCGAACGCGCAGCAGCCAGATAGCCATCGAGCGACTTCGGTTGAGCAGTTGGCTGCACATAGGCCGGGAAGCGATTTTCGATCACCTCGGCAGCGGGACGGAAATCAGTCTTTGCAAGAGCGACAGTCATCGCAGTTTCTCCCGATTGCACCTTTGTGCATACCACATGCTACATATCAATTGATATGTCGGTGTCAACGTCCTTTCATGCGGGTTGAATGCCCGGCAAATCTGGGCATATGAAAACGATGAAACGGAGCTTTTCGGTGCCCGAAACCCAACTAGCCAAAATTGCGATTGCGGATCTGCCCGAGCGCAAGGCCGAAATCATTGATGCCACGATCCGGGTGATCAGCCGCGACGGTTGGGGACGCGCCACGATCCGCGCGATTGCAGGCGAAATCGGCCTGACCACCGGGGTGCTCTGGCATTATTTTTCCGACAAAGGCGACCTTATGCAGGCTGCGCTGCGCAAGGCCTTTGAGCCCTGGCGCAACGCGGTCGAGGCGGCGCTTGAACAGACGGATTCGTGGTCGGCGCTGGTGGGGCTATTCCTGCCCACTGAAGGGGTGATCCGATCGGAACTCAGCCAGGTCTGGCCCAATGTCGTGAGCGAACTGCGTCAGGAACCCGAGCTTTGGGCACTGTATCGCAGCGAGTATGGGGCAATCAGGGATGGCCTCACCAAGCTCATTGCGCAGTGCCAGGATCAGGGAAAGGTTGATCGGCACCGGGATCCCCGCGTCGAGTCGGACCGTCTCTGCGCCGTCGTTGACGGGTTGATGATGGCCGCGATGGGCGAGCCGGATCTCTTCACGCCGGCCTATGTACGCTCGATTGTAGCGTACCATTTCGAAAATCTGGGGCGCATGCTGCCAATGGGTGGCGGCGCGGCCTGATCGGGCCGAGGCCGGACGGCTCGCCTCTCGGCAGGCCGCCCGGCTCCCCCCCAACCTACTTCTTGTACATCGCCGCCTTCGACATCTTTGCGGCATCGGAATTGGGATCGATCAGGATCCCATATTCCTGCTGGTTGTGCGCATGGCCCAGCTGGTGCATCGCGAACTGCGAGCTCATCACCGTGGAGCGACCGGCTGCATCCTGCGCGTTGTTGACCGCCTCCTTGGTGCAGCGCAGCGCCAGCAGCGGCTGACGGGCGATCCGCTTGGCGAGGTTCAGCGTGAACTCGGTCAGTTCCTCACGCGTGACGACGTGGTTCACCATGCCGAGTCGGTGCGCTTCCTTGGCGTCCCAGAAGTCCGAGGTGAACAGCAGTTCCTTCGCCTTGCGCACGCCCAGTTCCCACGGGTGATTGAAGAACTCCGCGCCGGCGAGGCCCATGTTCACGGTATTGTCCATGAACTTGGCATCTTCCGAGGCAATGATGATGTCGCACGGCCAGATCAGCATGAGGCCACCAGCAATGCACCAGCCCTGCACTTCGGCAATGGTCGGCTTGGCAAAGTTACGCAGCCGCTCGGAGACGCCGAGGTAGATTTCCTTCTCGATGCCCATGCGGCTCTCCGCGCCGGCGCAGCCGAAGCCGCACCACGTGCCGATCGGCTCGAACACGCTCATGTTCTCTGCGTTGGGCGGCTGGTGCAGATCGTGCCCGGCCGAGAAGTGATCGCCCATCCCGGCCAGGATCACGACCTTGATATTGTCATCCTTCGCGATGTCGTTGAACGCCAGGTTCAGCTCATAAAGAAGCTGGGTGTTTTGCGCATTGCGCTGCTTGGGGCGGTTCAGCACGACGCGCGCGACGTGGTCGGCGGGATACTCGATCAGAACAGTCTCATACTTCTGGGTTTCGGTGGTCATGGTTTCGTTCCTTTTTGAATGAGTTCAGGCGGTTTTGGTGGCTTCGCGGTACTCGTCACGCAGCTTGCGCTTCATGAGCTTGCCAGTGGGCTCCCGCGGAAGCTCGGCGCGGAAGTCGATCTGGCGGGGCAACTTGATGCGCGAGAGCTGCTGGCCAAGCCATGCGGTCAGCTCTTCCGCGAAAGCCGGACCGGCTTCTGCCATGTCGACCGGCTGGACGACCGCCACCACGCGCTCGCCCATCGCCGCATCCGGCGCGCCGATCACCGCCACATCATAGACCCTGGGGTGCATGATGAGCAGGTTCTCGATTTCCTGCGGGTAGATGTTCACCCCGCCGGAAATGATCATGTAGCTCTTGCGGTCGGTGAGGTAGAGATAGCCCTCCTCGTCCAGCCAGCCCACATCACCGACCGAAGCCCAGCCATGCTTGTTGTAGCTCTCGGCTGTCTTCTCCGGCGCATTCAGATAGCGGAACGTGCGGTTGCTCTCGAAGAACACCTGGCCTTCCGTGCGCGGCGGAACTTCGTCGCCGTTGTCGTCGCAGATATGGATCACGCCGATCATGGCCTTGCCGACGGTGCCAGGATGCGCGAGCCAGTCTTCGCTGAACACCGCGGTAAAGCCGATGCCTTCGCTGGCGCCGTAGTATTCCTTGATGATCGGCCCCCACCATTCGATCATCGCCTGCTTGACCGCAGCCGGGCACGGCGCGGCGGCATGGGTGGCGTTGCGGTGCGAACTGAGGTCGTACTTCGCCTTCACTTCGGCTGGCAATTCGAGCAGGCGGACAAAGTGCGTCGGCACCCACTGGCTGTCGGTGACCTTGTACTTCTCGATCAGCTGCAGCGCGAACTCGGCGTCGAAGTGCTCCATCACCACAACCGTTGCGCCAATGCGGTTGAACGCCATCGACCAGCGGATCGGGGCTGCGTGATACATCGGCGCGGGCGAAAGATAGACCGAGTCCTCGCTCGCCCCGAAGCCTTCGATCATGTCGCCGATCCAGTGCCGCGCATCGACCGCCGGGTCTTCCGGGAGGCCGACATCGACCGCCTTGGGCTTGCCGGTGG
>CANFIV010000017.1 GCA_947446935.1 Sphingomonadaceae bacterium
CCGTTGATCAGCGCGGTGCGATAGCGGGCACCCTCAAACTCGCGCATCGGCAGCTTAGACATACGGTAGGTCATGTCGGAAAACGCGAAACCGGACTGCACCATCTCGGGCGCGTAATTGTCAGACAGGTAGCGGAGCGGTTCAAGCTGGTGGGCTTCGGGCAGAGCGATACGCATGGCGTTCTCCTGATGCAGCGACCTCAATCAAGCGCGAGGGAGGCCCCTTGCCCACTCCTCAATCTGACAGGCCGATCAGACCGGCAAATCAGACCGGCAGGCCGGGTGAAAGGCGGGGAGGTTGACACAGTTGACACGGTCCAGAGACAAAACTTGCCGGAGGTCCGATCGAGAATTTTTCTATTGAAATACAGATACTTTTAGCCAAACCTCGCACACCCAAGGGGCCGGGGCGGATGGCGGCGTGTTGGAAATGACCTGCCGGGTACACGAAATGCTCCCCGGCCCAGATCGGCGCGGCGGCGGCTTGCGTGCTGGCCAGGTCCCCAAGGACCAAGGTTCAAAGAGCGGGGCCTACATGGCGAGAAAGGGGCATGTAGGAAAGTGTTTTGGGAGACGGGGATATCTTTGCCCCTCCGCCAAGCTCGGTGGGCCAAACCCTCTCCAATTGTGCGCCGCATAAATGGAGAGGGTCGCCCAGGGCTTTTCAGCCCCGCGTTTTCAGGCGCAGGCTGTCCCAGCTGATGTCGCCGGTCCAGCCGCCGTCGACCGGCAGGCTGACGCCGTTGATAAAGGCTGCGGCGTCTGAGGCGAGGAAGGCGATGCCTTCTGCAACGTCTTCGGGCATGGCGAAGCGCGCCATGGGCACGCGGTTCACGATGTCTGTGTCGTCATAGGCGCCGGAACCCATGTCCTTCACGTCCATCTCGGTCTTGATCCAGCCGGGACACACGGCGTTGACGCGCACACCCCGCCCGCCCCATTCGCCCGCGAGCGTGCGAGTGAGACCGATGAGGCCGTGTTTCGAGGTGTTGTAGGCCGAGCGGTGGATGACCCCGCCAAGGCCGGCGACCGAGGCGACGTTGACAATCGAACCCTTGCCCGCCGCGAGCATCTGTTTGCCGAAGGCACGGCACAGGAGGAATGGCCCTTGCAGGTTGACGGCCATCATCTTCTGCCACTGATCGAGCGTGGTCTCTTCCGCAGGCTGGATGAGGCTGATCCCGGCATTGTTGACCAGCACCGCAGCCCCGCCGCCTTCAGCCGCGACGCGCGCGGCGAGGTCCTCGACGAAGGCTTCATCGGATACATCGCCGCTGATGCCGAGGGCATCAGGGCCGATGGCGGCGGCCTGCGCAGAAACGTCCTGCATATCGGTAAGCACCACCCGGTAGCCGGCGGCAGCCAGCCTGCGGGCGGTGACAAGACCGAGGCCTTGCGCCGCCCCGGTGACAACTGCTGTCTTCATTGCATGTCCTTCTTGCTCTGCCCTGCTGCCGGGGCCTTGAGAGTTCCAAAATAGGCAGGATATTCCGACCGCCAGAAATCACATTGGTATTCTGCCCAGGCATCGATGGGGCGGACATTGCCAGGCTCGAAGCGCATGACCTTGCCGGAAGGTGGTGCTGCCCCAGGCGGGGGACTGCGCATGAAGGCACGCCATGAAGCGACGATCCGGTCTGCGAGCGCCTGCGAGGCAGGAGCAAGATCGGGCGCGGTCATGGCGGCGGTGTTGGAGAAACCCGGAAACAGCGCGTTGAGCTCTGCCGAATGGACTGCCCCCAGCACGAAGCCCGGATCGGGCAGGATCGGGATCGAAACGCCGCGCACCGGGGCGGTGCGGTCGGCGTATTCCCACTGGGTGACCGGCGTGAAGCGAGCGAGGAGGCGGCCGCTTTCGAGCATGAGGCAGTGGGTGATACCGAGGCCGGGCATGAAATCGGTCATCAGCGAACCGAGCGCTTCGGGCGCGCGTTCGCCGGGCTTGATCGGATAGCGCGCGAGCACGTGATCGGCCTTGTCGCCATAGATGTGGCGGACGGCCAGCGGATAAGTTTCCGGTGTGATCACGGCGCCGCTTTGGACATCGTAGCCGACATAAAGGCGCATTTCATCGCGGGCGAAGCCGTTGAGCACCGGCACACGGGCAAAGGCACCTGCCTGCAGCGCATCGAGCGACGCGCGGGGCACGGTGGCGTTGCCGGTGAAGGGGGCGAAGGCGAGCAGTTCGCCGCTCGCAGCTTTGGCTCCGGCCGCGATCAGACGCTGCGGCTCGATGGCTTTCAGGCAAGCGAGGGCTGTTGCCGGATCGGGGCAGCCTGCCTCGGCGGCGACTTTGGCAGCGAAGGCCTCGGCCTCAGGCAGAGTGCGCAGCGGCACGGCGCAAGCGGCGCTCTGGATGATGGCGCGTTGGAACAGGCCGCGTGTCTGCTCTGGCGTGATCATGTGCATGCACACCGAGGCGGCCCCGGCGGATTCGCCAGCCAGCGTGATGTTTTCTGGATCGCCGCCGAAGGCCGCGATATTGTCTTTCACCCAGCGCATCGCGAGCCGCTGGTCTTCCAGACCGAGGACGCGCTTCTCTCCCGTTGCACCGGTAGGCGGAGCCATGAAGCCGAACACGCCGAGGCGATAGTTGATGCTCACGATCACGGCATCGGTGCCATGGGCGAGGCGGTCCAGCCGGTAGAGCGAGGCGGCACCACCCACGAACGCGCCGCCGTGGAGCCAGAGCAGCACCGGGCGGGGGCCAGCTTTCCCGGTTGGCACGGTGATGTTGAGCGTGAGGCAATTCTCCTCGTCACTGCGCTCGGTCAGGCCATAGCGCGCGGCCTGGGGGCAGGCCCCGCCGAAGTGCATGGCGGGGAGGACACCGGCCCATGGGCTCACAGGCCGCGGCAGGCTCCAGCGCGCGTCACCCGAAACCGGGGCGGCATAGGGAATACCCCGAAATTCAAGCACGCCGTTGCGGAAGAACCCCTCGACCTTGCCGGACGCGGTCGCCACGATTTCGCCTTGCGGGGATCCGCCGACGGACTGCGCATGGAGCGGAATCCCGCCGAGCAGCAGCGCGGTGCAGGCAATGAGCCGGAACCAAAGCCGGGCCACCGGGCTGGCCACCTTGCTGAGCGCTTTCAACAATTCCGGGGCAAACATACCGCACCGAATCTGAGAGCTTTCGGCGACAGGTGCGCAACTTCCAGACCTCATCGATACGCTCCCCCGCAGCCCTTGAAGGCGCTCTGTGCAGCGTGGTCTTTGCTTGCGCAAGGAGGCTGCTCGCGAAAGGAGCCGCTGAGACAGGGATTGCGTGTTGGCGGGGTGCGCACCTCCACCACCCGATGCACGGGCGGTTCCCATTTGCGCTTCGTAAAATTGGGCTGGATCTAAGGTTACAAGGGCTGCTGCTCCTGCCCCGGAGCCGCTTTCTTCCTGTGTGAGGGATGAGTGGCCCCTCCCCCAACGCTGAAGGCGCGGGCGCGGCTCCATTGTGCCGAACCCGCGCCTTCAGTGGCGCTGCCGCCAATCGCTACTGCCGGTCACTGACGGCAGCGGAGCGATCGGTCGTTAGCCATTCCGGGCCTTGCTCGTGAGTGTCGGCAGCGGAATTACGGGTTGGTATCCGCCACGTCCGCCTGAAAGCAGCGGCATGGGAATGGACGCCCGGTATCCGCCGTTTCCGCCCGAGAGCGTCGGCATGGGAATGACCGCCTTGTAGGGGCCGGTATGACCGACGAGATTGGTCTTGGAACGTTGATTCCGGGACACTGCGGACAGACCGAAGAGGTTCGAAAAGAAATCGCCTCTGCCGCCCAGCACGGGCAAACCCAGAAGCTCGGAAAGCGGGGCAGCATCGACGTCTGACGAGGTCGAACGGCCGCTGGTATTGCCAGGATCAAGCGGCCCGCGCGCATCGAGCATGGAGCGGACCGTTATGGCTTCAGTGGGGCGTGTGCGGCACACGACCGCAGTGGCACCCTTGGCGACGCCGTCGGCCAATTCGGCTGCGCGGCCCTTGAAAACACCTGCCGCGCGCGCGGCAGCCACCACAGCGCCATGCGCGCCTGCGGCATCGCCTTCCGGTTGGGAGATGACCGCCAGTTCGTGGGGCCGATAGCCTGCCCTTTGCAAGGCGTTCGCCGCATCCTCAGCGGCCGCCGCGCTGCTATAAAGACGGCTTGCAACTTCGCTCATATCGCTCTCCCTTCCTGTATAATTCCAGCCCCTCCTGGGCTGCCCCCATGGCTTCGTCCCGCGGAACGGGACGTGGCAACCAGCAGCGGTGCAGCCGTTGCCAGCGTAACGAACAATAGCACAATCTCCAAACCGTAGACGGCATGGTATCCGGATGCCGGATTTCTGGAAACTGCGGCAACGAGATCGCGGATGACACCGCCCAGCGCAACGCCAAGGCCCGCAGCGGTCGCCTGGCTCGCGCCCCACGCACCGAGCGCGAGACCAACCTGGCCCGGCGGCGCACGGTTCATCGTGGCGGTCAACGTGCCGTGGCCGAACAGCCCGGCACCCGCGCCGATCGCCGCAGTGCCGGCCGCGAACAGCAGGACGCTGGCGAGCGGCTGGGCAAGGATGACAGCGGCAAAGGCCGGGATGCCCAGCACCACGCCGATGCACGCCAGCCGCAGCGGATCATAGCCGCGCGCCAGCACCCGCGATGCCACGCCGAAACCGGCGATGCCGCCGATCGCGAGTGTCGCGGTGAGCCTGGTCGTCTGGCCGACGGCGAGGCCAAGCACCTGACCGCCATAGGGTTCAAGCAGCACATCCTCCATCGTGAAGGCCATTGTGCCGATGCCGGTGACGAGGAGGAAATTCAGCGCGCGGTCGCCAGCCAGAAAGCCTGTCCAAGCCGTGCGGAAATCGGGCGGAACAGGCTGCGGAAGGCGAGACGTGGATCGACGGGGCTCCTGCTTCCATGCCGCAACCCCGATCAATACGACCGTCAGCACCGCGGAGGCCTGGATGACCTGAACGAGGCGACCCGGCGTAAAATCTGCCAACATCGCGCCAAACAACAGCGCGCTGGCGATCATGCCAACGAGCAGCATGACATACATCAGCCCCACCACCTTGGGGCGGCTTTCGGGCGCGGCGAGATCGGTGGCGAGCGCAAGGCCCACCGTCTGCACCGTGTGCAGCCCGGCTCCGACGAGCAGAAATGCCAACGCGGCGGCGGCTTGACCGACCCACGCCGGGGCGTCGGCAGAATCGCCAAGATGCGCGAGCACGAGCAGCGCAAAGGGCAGAATCGCCAGGCCGCCGAATTGCAGCATCGCCCCGCGATAAATGAAGGGAACGCGGCGCCAGCCAAGCTCTGACCGGTGATGATCCGACTTGTGGCCGATCACGGCACGGAAAGGGGCGAACAGCAGCGGCAGCGCGATCATCGCGCCAACAAGCGATGCCGGCACATGCAGTTCGACGATCATGACCCGGTTGAGCGTGCCGATCAACAGTGTGAGCGCCATGCCGACCGCGACCTGAAACAGCGACAGGCGCAGCAGCCGCGACAGCGGAAGATCGGGCGTGGCAGCATCGGCGAAGGGCAGGAACCGCGTTCCCATGCCTATCCACTGCCGCATCATGAAGCGACTGGCCCGGTTCATTCGGCTTCCCTCGTTGACGGCCCAATTACCGAATAGGGTGGCGGGAGCGCAGCAGCACCCCCGCCTGCTAGGTTTAGCCGCCCTTTGCAGCAGGCGCCTTTGCCGGCGTTTGCAAAACGGCGTTCATCGCTTGCTTCGGCGCTGCTGCCGCAGGGGCAGCTGCTTCAGCTCCGTTGAAGAAGCGCTTCACCCAGGTCGTGTTTTCGATCACCGCGAAATGGACGGTGAACGAGATCAACGCGACTGAGCCCAGAAACGCGGGCAACCCGATGGTCGGGTTCACCACGCACCAAATGCGTCCTTGGTTCATGGTCCCGCTCCTACTTCAGCCAGGGTGAGTACATGTACACAAGCGTGTGCGCGATGAGCGAGATTACGAAAAATACTCTCGCGCCATCAATCACATGTTTGTGCAGTTCTTCGCTTTCGCGGATCGTCAGCCCAGTCGGCCAGACCCGGTCAGGATCATCAAGATCGCTCATGGCAACTCCTTCCCCCCCACTTCTCACTTGCAGACGGCGAGCGGCAGCACCTGAGGGGGGTGCCATGGCCCGTCCCGGCGCACATAAACATGAACCGGCACTCCAGCATTCTCGTCTCACCGCAAGGTGTCAAGGATTCATTACGCTCTTTGGTGTCATAAAAAATAGACAAGTCCCCATCTGAAACCTGCTTGCGCTCATGAATTTCCTCTTGGAGCAGATGGTTGTGCGTGGGCTCTCACTTTTGAGGGGGGGCGATTTGAGGCAGGTCAAAGCCCGGGAGAACCTTTGCTGCTCCACTTTCCGTTGAGCGTACCCGGCGCGAAGGCCTGGGTGCGGTGATGATGGATGCTGGGAGACGGCCCGATGGAAGCGCTTGAGCGGATTGACGCCACCAGTGCGGAGACGTTGCAGAACCCCTATCCCTATTATGACCGGCTGCGGCGGGAAGCGCCGGTGTTTCGCGACCCCAAAACCGGCATTGTCTCGGTATCGACGTATGAGCTTGTGCTGGAGGTCAACAAGAAGCCCAAGGTCTTCTCGAGCGATTTCTCCACGCTGCTGAGTTCGGGCGGGTCGGGCGCGTTCGATGCCGAGGAGGCGGCGATCCTGAGCGAGGGGATGGAGCGGCGCAACACGATGCTCACCGCCGATCCGCCGCAGCACACGCGCTACAAGCGGATTGCGATGCATGCGCTGCCGCTCAGCCGGATCAACGGCATGGCGGCGTATGTGGCGGAAGTCACCAATGCACTGATCGACGGGTTTGCGGCGGCGGGCGAGGTCGAGTTCAAATCGCAGTTTGCCGAGATGTTGCCGGGCATTGTCATCGCGGATGTGCTGGGCGTTCCCCGCGCGGATATTCCGATGTTCCAGAATTGGGTGCGCGCGGCGATCCTGCGGCTGAACGGCAATGCCAAGGCGGAGCAGCGCGCCGAACTCGCGCGCAGTGAGGTGGCCATGCAGGGCTATTTTCGCGCGATCATGGCCGAGCGGCGACTCCGGCCGGGGGACGATGTCATCTCCGACCTGCTCGCCGCGCGCCTACCGGAAGACGACGGCACGGAAAGGCCGCTCGACGACGCGGAAATCTATTCCATCGTGCAGCAGATCTTCACCGCCGGGCAGGAGGCGACCGCCCATGCGCTGGCCTATGCGGTGGCGCAGCTGCTGGCCAATCCGGAGCAGATGAAAGCGATCATGGCCGATGCGAGCCTTGTGCCCAATTGGGTGGAGGAGACGGCGCGGCACCTTTCGCCCTCGCACAACATGTGGCGGGTGGTGAAGGAGGATACCGTGCTGGGCGGCGTGGCGCTGAAAGCCGGGGAACCGATGCTGCTGCGCTATGGATCGGCCAATCGCGATCCGGCGATGTTCGAGGCACCGGACAAGTTCGATGTGGCGCGCGGCAATGCCCAGAAGCATGTCGGCTTCGGCGCGGGAGTTCATACATGCCTGGGCATGCATCTGGCGCGCATGGAAATGGTGACCGCGCTGCCGATCGTGCTGCGGCGGCTGCCAAACCTGCGCTTCGCCGATCCGGAGAACCCGTTCCAGTTCGCCGCCAGCCACATCCTGCGCGGCATGCAGTCGCTGCTGCTGCGCTTTGATCCCGCCTGAGGCGCGGATCACTTACATCAAGGGAGACGAACCATGGTCGAGACGCTGACGGGCACCAACCGCTCCAAGGGCATCACCTATGACGCCTTGCTGGACATGGACACGCACCATGTGCCGCCGCGCCTGCGGGAGGACAGCCCGCTGGAGCCGGGCCCGACAATCGTTAATCCCAGCATCTATTATTCGCGCGATTTCTTCGATCTGGAAGTCGAGCGGCTGTGGAAGCGGGTGTGGCAGATGGCCTGTCACGAGGACGACATTCCGAACGTGGGCGACAGCCATGTTTATAATATCGCCCATCTTTCCTACATGATCGTGCGCACGGGGCCGGACGAGATCAAGGCTTTCCCCAATGCCTGCCTCCATCGTGGCCGCGCGTTGCTGACCGAGGACAGCAAGGGGCTGCACGAGTTCCGCTGCCCGTTCCACGGTTGGGCCTGGAAGACAGACGGCGCGTTGAAGGAAGTGCCCTGCCAGTGGGATTTCCCCTCGGTCAGCGCGCGCACGCACAGCTTGCCACCGGTGCGCGTGGGGCGGTGGGGCGGCTGGGTTTTCATCAATCCGGACGACAATGCGCAAGCCTTCGAGCAGTTCCTTGGCGACATCGACCGGCATTTCCAGCCGATCCCGTTCGAGCGGCGCTACAAGGCGGTGCATGTCGCCAAGAAGCTGCGCTGCAACTGGAAGGTGGCGCAGGAGGCCTTCATGGAGGCCTATCATGTGGTCGCGACGCATCCGACCTTGCTGGATGTGATGGGCGACGCCAATTCGAAGTATGACGTGTTCGGCAACATATCGCGCGCGATCTCGCCCAACGGACTGCTGAGCCCGCATGTCAATCCGGCGCTGGTGGCGAATCCGCTGGAAGGCGCCAAGACTTACGCCAAGGTGCGGCACGCGCTTTCGGGGAATGTCTATGAAAGGCTTAGCGAGGACCGCGTGAAAGTGACCGCGCCTGACGGGCGCACCGGAATTTTCGACCATCAGGCGCACCATATCGAGGGCGCGCTCGACCATGCCGACGTGCAGCTCTGCGACTGGGTGGGCGGGCGGCTGCCGGACGGGTGGGAGAACGAGGTGGACCATACCACCAGCGGACCCATCCCGGAGCGGCGCAAGGCCATGGCCGACGAGGCGCGCGAGCGCTGGCGTGCCACTCTGGGGGACGAGGTGGACACCATGTCCGATGCCGAGTTCGTCGACACGATCTACTACAACATCTTCCCCAATATCAGCCCATGGGGGTGCCTCAACCCGATCTTCTACCGGTTCCGCCCGAACGGCGACAATCCGGAGGAGTGCATCCACGAGACCATGTTCATGCTGCCGGTGGCCAAGGGCCAGAAGCGGCCCGCGCCCGCCAAGGTGCACTGGCTCGATTTCGACGACGACTATTGCGATGCCCAGGAGCTTGGCATGCTGGCCAAGGTGTTCAATCAGGACGTGGTCAACCTGCCACATGTGCAGAAAGGCATGAAGTCGATCAAATCGAAGGAGATCGTGTTTGCCAACTACGGCGAGACGAAGATCCGGCACTTCCACAAGCTGCTGAACGAGCAGCTCGCCCGCTAATCTGACGCCGAGCAAAAGTACCAGTTGCCGCCGGAGACAGGTGGCGCGAGAACGGGTTGATTGCTCCAAAACCGAAGGCATTGCCATGTCACGTGAACAGTTGATCGAGATGACCCGTTCGCTCATTGCCTATGGCGATGCCGGGACGATGGAACTGGCAGACGAAGTCGTGCGCATTCCGGCCTCGACGTATACCGACGAGGCGCTGTTCGAGCGGGAAAAGCGGCAGATATTCCGCCGCCTGCCGTTGATGGTCGCGCCTTCTTGCGAGATTCCGGAAATCGGCGATTTCAAGGCCATGGACATCTGCGGGGTGCCGCTGTTGCTCACCCGGCAGAAGGACGGCAGCGTTGGCGCGTTCCTGAACATGTGCTCGCACCGCGGCAATCCGGTCGCGGCAGGGACCGGCAATGCCAGCCGGTTTACCTGCGGCTATCACGGCTGGACCTTCAAGAACGACGGCGACCTGATCGGGGTGGCAAGCCCGCAGGATTTCGGCGCCATCGACAAGGCGGCGCACTGCCTCAAGCGCTTTCCGGTCTACGAGAGCGCGGGGCTGATCTGGGCGACGCTGGACCCCAATTCCAAGCTTTCGATTCCCGATTACCTGTGCGGCTATGACGATCTCTTGAAGGCCTTCGGATTCGACGACTGGTACCTGTTCAGCCAGCGCACACTTTCGGGCCCGAACTGGAAAACCGCCTACGACGGCTACCTCGACTTTTATCATCTGCCAGTGCTCCATGCGGCCACGTTTGGCGCCGATTTCTATAACCGGGCCAACTACTTCGAGTTCGGGCCGCACCAGCGGCTGTCGACTCCTTCGAAGTATGCCATCAAGGTTTCCTCGGGCGACGACCGGCAAATCGACCTCACCACGATGGCCGACGACGAGATTCCCGACGACGTTCTGGTGCAAGGCGTCTGGACGATCTTCCCGCACATCTCGATCGCCAGCTTCTACGGTGGCGGCTTGCGCGGCGCGATGATCAGCCAGCTGTTTCCGGGTGACAAGGTGGGCGAAAGCTACACCACCCAATTCTATGTGATGGAAAAGAAACCCGAGGATGAGGCCGCGATCAAGGCCGCGCACGAGCAGTTCGACTTCCTCGAAATCGTGGTGCGCGACGAGGACTACAAGACCGGCAAGCGCCAGCACGAGGCGCTGCAGAGCGGCCTGATGAAGGACGTTCTGTTCGGCCGCAACGAGCGTGGGGGCCAGGTGTTCCACACCTGGGCGGCGAAGCTGCTTGCGGCGAGCGATGAGGAGCTGGTCGAGATCTTTGCGGCCGAGCGGCAGCGCGAGGCGGCGGAGTAGACCGCCGGGCGGCGCAGCAGCGCCCCCTATTGCCGCAATTGCGCAGGCTATGCGTGAGGCATACACTCGCACCGTTCGGTTCGGTGGGGGAAATCATGCGCGTTCATCCGGTGCTTGCTTTGGTGCTGTTGGCCTCTGGCGGGGTGGCCGCCGCAGCGGGAGCGGTCCGGCTCCAACCGGCCCCGCGCAATGATGCGGCGGCACTCGCCATGCTGGATCCCTCGCGGCTTGCGGCAGCGGCCTGTGCCGAGCGGGCACGAGGGCGCGAGCCGGTGCTGCTGCGGCGGTTGCGGCAGGCGGCGATGCTCAGTGATCCGGTCGTGCCGGGGCGGTTTCCGCTTTATGGCGGTGTGCCGCGATCTGCGCTCGAGCCCGGGGGGCTGACGCCGGAAGCGCGGCCCTGGTTCGATCAGGGCCTGCTCATGGCCTACAACTTCAACCATGCCGCCGCGGTTGCCTCATTCCGCAAGGCGCAGGCGCTCGCGCCCGGATGTGCGCTGTGCTTCTGGGGTGAGGCGCTGGTGCAGGGACCGAACATCAACGCGCCGATGGAGGCCAAAGCACTGGCACCGACGCTGAGCGCGCTGGCGCGGGCGCAGGCGCTCGCGCCGGGGGCAACGCCACTCGACCGCGCACTCATCGGCGCGCTGGCCGCGCGCTATTCGGCCAACCCCCAAGCAGACCGCA
>CANFIV010000018.1 GCA_947446935.1 Sphingomonadaceae bacterium
CTTCAGATCATCACCTATGGTGCCAACTCGCTGAGCAACGCCGGCACCAACTTCATCCATGAGTCCAACGTTCAAAACCGCGGCCGGATGGATAACATCGCCGTGTTTGCCAACGGCGAATATGATCTGAGCCCGCAGCTCACCTTCAAGGCCGGCGTGCGCTACACCAGCTCGAAGAACAAGAACCGCATGTGCGGTTCGGATACGACCGGTGACCAGCAGCTCTCGGCCCTGTTCCGGCTGCTCGGCAATCTCCTTGGCGGAAAGGACATTCCGATCGGCCCGGGCGATTGTATCTCGCTCAACGCGCAGAACCTGCCGGGCGATCCGATCAACATCACCTTGAAGGAAGACAACGTTTCGTGGCGCGCGGGCCTCGACTTCAAGCCCAATTCGACCACGCTGCTCTATGCCAACATCTCGCGCGGCTACAAGGCGGGTGCGTTCCCGGTGATCACCGGCGCGACGCAGGAAGTGTTCAAGCCGGCCAAGCAGGAATCGGTCACGTCGTATGAAGCCGGCGTCAAGACCCGGCTTGCAAACAATGCCGTGTCGCTGAGCGGCGCGGTGTTCTATCAGGACTACCGCGACAAGCAGATCCAGGGCACGGTCAACACCGCGCTGTTCGGCCTGCTGCAGCGGCTCGACAACGTGCCCAAGTCGCACATTTTCGGCGTCGAAGGTGATGTGACCATCCGCCCGACCGCCGGGCTCACGCTCTCCGGTTCGGCCAGCTACCTCAAGACCAAGGTCGATCAGTATTCGGGCATCACGGTGTTCGGGGACCAAAAGGACTTCGCGGGCAGCCGCCTGCCCTTCGCGCCGTCGTGGTCGCTCGTCGGCGACATCGACTACCGCGTCCCGACCAGCTCGGGCGGTGAAGTCTTCGTGGGTGCGGGCGTGAACTACCGCACCTATCAGGATGCCTATATCGCAGGCAGCGATCTGCAGATCCCCAACAACGGCGTGAACCGCTGGCTGGACCGCACCGCGTTCCGGATTGACGGCTATGCGCTGGTCGATGCCCGCATCGGCTACACCTTCCCGGGTGAACGCCTGACGGTTTCGGCATGGGGCAAGAACGTGTTCAACACGTTCAACGTGCAGAACAAGATCTCGTACAACAACATCATTACCCAGGCGACCGGCATGCCGGCAGCCTACGGCGTGTCGCTCAAGGTGCGCCTCAAGTAAGCAACCGCTCGAAGAAGGGAGCAGCGCCCATTGCGCTGCTCCCTTTTTTTTGCCTTCTTTCCGCGTCAGTCACCCATCTTCTGGAAAGCCCCACATGACCCCGGTTCCCCTCGCTCCCCAGCCTGATGCGGTTATTGCGCGGGCCAGGTCACAGTCGCTTTCGGCCATGCTCACCCGCGCGGCGGAGCGGCATGGCGAGCGGACCGCGATTATCTGTGGCGATGTCAGTTGGAGCTATGCGGCATTCCACCGCGAAATCGAACGGTTGGCCTCGGGCCTGCGCCGCCTCGGCATCGCGCCGGGTGACAGGGTGGCGATCCTCGCCCGCAACAGCCATGCTTTCATCGCACTCCGGTTCGCGATCGCGCGGGCCGATGCTGTGCTGGTCCCGATCAACTTCATGCTCAACGCCGATGATGTGCGGTACATTCTCGACCATTCCGGCGCGCGGGCTCTGTTTGTCGATGAACATACGGTCGCTACCGCGCTGACCGCTCGGAGCGAACAGGTCGAGCACCTGTTCGGCATCGATGGCGAAGACGCGCCGCCGCCACCCGGCATCCCCTCGTGGACGTCGCTTCTGTGCGATGATGCGCTTGCGCCGGAAGAGCGCGGCGGTGAGGATCTGCTGCAGATCGTCTATACCAGCGGCACGGAATCGCGGCCCAAGGGGGCGATGCTCTCGCACAACAGCGTGCTGTGGGAATATCAGAGCTGCATCATCGATTGCGAATGGACGCGTGAGACCACCGCGCTCCACGCCATGCCACTGTTCCACTGCGCCCAGCTCGATTGCATGATCGGGCCCGCGCTGCATGTCGGCGCGCGCAACGTGATCACCGGCTCGCCTGCCGCCGACAATGTGCTGCAATTGTTGACGCAGCATAAGATCAACTCGTTTTTCGCGCCGCCGACTGTCTGGATCTCGCTGCTGCGCGCGCCCGCCATGGCGACAAGCGATCTCTCGGCGCTGGAAAAAGGCTATTATGGCGCTTCGATCATGCCGGTCGAGGTGTTGCGCGAACTGGGTGAGCGCCTGCCGCAATTGCGCCTGTGGAACCTCTATGGCCAGACCGAGATTGCCCCCGTCGCCACGATCCTGTTTCCCGAAGAGCACGCTGAGCGGCTGGGCTCGGCAGGCCGTCCGACTCTGCATGTCGAGACGCGCATCGTCGATGATGCGATGGTTCCGGTTGCGCCCGGCGAAGTGGGCGAGATCGTCCACCGATCACCCCAATTGCTCAGCGGATACTGGAATGATCCCGAGCGCACGGCCGAAGCCTTTGCGGGGGGCTGGTTCCACAGCGGCGATCTCGGCGTGGCCGATGCCGAAGGCTACATCACCGTGGTCGACCGCAAGAAGGACATGATAAAGACCGGCGGCGAAAACGTTGCCTCGCGGGAAGTGGAAGAAGTCCTCTACCGCCACGCCGCGATCAGCGAAGTGGCGGTGATCGGCATGCCCGATCCCAAGTGGATCGAAGCCGTCACCGCCGTGATCGTGCTGCGCGAGGGCCATACGCTCGGCGCATCCGACGTATTGGACCACTGCGCGGGCCACCTTTCGGGCTTCAAGATCCCCAAGAAGGTGGTCTTTGCCGAGAATCTGCCGCGCAACGCCAGCGGCAAGATCCTCAAGCGCGAACTGCGTCTCTCGCTGCTTTGACAACAACTTTCGTCATTCCCGTGAAGGCGGGAATCCAGAGCGGCCAACTCAGCGGTAGCGCCATGTAGCCCTGGACAACCGCCTTCGCGGGGGTGACGAAAGGTATGCTGGATGGCGAGCCGTCAGGATCAGGCCGCCAGATAAGAACCGCCGGTCACGAACACCACTTGTCCCTGGATCATCGCCGCCGATGGGCTCGCGAGGTATTCGATCAGGCTGCAATAATCGTCATCGACGACATTGCGGCCAGCGGGGCTTGCGGCGGCGGACTGACGCATGATCTCTTCGGTCTTTTCGCCGTAAACCTGCCGCAACGCTTCAGTATCGACCGCGCTCGGCGCAACGCAATTGGCACGCACGCCCAACGGGGCCAGTTCCATGGCCAGGTACCGGATCAAGCTCTCCGCGAGCGACTTGCCCGCGCCGACTGCAGCATAGTTCGGCAGCGGCGTGCGGCTGCCCCGGCTCGAGAGGAAGAACACCGTGCTGCCCGGCCGGAACAGCGGCACCGCAGCCTGCGTGAGATAGACCACCGCCGTGCCATTGAGATTGATCGCCTCGGTCAGTGCCACGGGATCGATGGTCAGCAGCGGCTCGGGGATTACTTTCACCGCACAGTGGACCAGCTGGTCCAGCCGGTCCGTTTGGGCGGAAACGGCCGCGAGAACCGCCTTCGCGCCTTCCGGCGTGCTGACATCGCCCTGGATCAGATGGCAGCGGGCACCCGCCGCCTCGATCTCCAGCTTGGCTTTGTCAGCCGCATCCTGATCGGCCCGGAAGTTCAGAAACACATCGACATCGGGCTTGGCAAAGCGCCGCGCGATCGCAAGGCCGATACCCTTGGTACCGCCGGTGACAAGAATAGCCATCGTCCGCGCGCTCAGCCGTCGTGGCCGACGGACGACGTCAGCGTCACGCCGAAGCGCTCGATCATCCCGCCGGCATCGGTGCGCAGCGCGAGCCATTCCGGCGTCTGCTCATCGCGCTCCATCGCGGCCTTGTCCGCCCAGGTCATGATCGCAAAGCGGTAGGCATCTGCCGGCAAGCCCTCCAGCCCTTCGCTCACCAGAATGGTATCGAGGCTGGTGAGGTTCGGCAGCGCACGCGCGAGCGGCGCATGGACATTGGCATACGCGGTTTCGAATGCATCGCGATCTTCCGGCTTGGGCGCCGACCACACGGCTACGAGCTTCAGCATCAACTTCTCTCCCGCGGCGCTTCCGCACGATGGTGACAGGCTCATCCCGTCTGCATTACGCCTTGGCCTGATGCTACCAAACAAGCGATTGCTATGGCAAGGGCGCGATGATAGCGAAATGGCCTGTTCGGAGCGTTTTCATCATCATGCCCACTGCCAGTCTGATCTTTGATCCGCGCGATCCGGACGTCATCCAGCGCCCGCTCGAGACGCTGCTGCGGCTGCAAGCCGAAGATCCGGTGCATTGGTCGCCCTTGCTCAAAGGATGGGTGCTGACCCGCCATGACGATGTCAAAGCCGTCCAGATGAACAGCGGCGTTACATCGGACCGGCTGACCCCGTTTTTCGAAAGCCAGCGGGGCGACGAGCGGGCTCGGCTGAACGACCTGATCCGCTATCTCAACACCTGGGTCGTCTTCAAGGATCCGCCCGATCATACGCGGCTGCGCACCTTGCTCAACAAGGTCGTCACACCCGGCGTGATGCGGGGGCTTGAGGACGGCATCGCCGAACTGGCGGACGGTTTGCTCGACCGGATTGAGGCGCGCGGCGATGGCCGGTTCGAATGCATCAGTGAGTTCGCCAATCCCCTGCCCGCCAGTGTCATCATGGATCTGCTTGGCGTGCCGCGCGAAGACATGGACCTGCTGCGCGACTGGTCGATGCAATTGCAGCCCTTCCTCGGCAATGCCACCGGCGGCGGCGACAAGTATGAAACCGGCCGAGCGGGCATCGTGGCGATGGCCGATTACTTCCGGGATGCTGCGAAGCAGCGCTTGGGGCAGCCGCGCGAAGATGTGATCTCGCATTTCGTGATGCTGGAGCAAAGCGGACAGATCAGCGAGGATGAGCTGATCGGCTCGTGCATCCTGTTTCTCTTTGCCGGGCATGAGACGACAACCAATCTCATCGGCAACGGCATCCGGGCATTGCTGGAAAACCCGGATCAGAAGGCACGGCTGGCGGCAGATCCATCGCTGATCGCCAGCGCGGTCGAGGAGATGCTGCGCTTCGAAGGGCCGACCGGTGCCGTCGTGCGGGTGGTGAAGGAAGCGTTCGAACTGCGCGGCAAAGTGCTGAACCAAGGCGAGCGGGTCTACGCCATGGTCAACGCTGCCAACCATGACCCTGCGGTGTTCGACTCCGCTGCAAACTTCGATATCGGCCGCACGCCGAACCGCCACCTCACTTTCAACCATGGCATTCACTTCTGCCTTGGCGCGCCGCTCGCCCGCGCCGAAGCGCGCATCGCGATCAGCCGCTTCTTCGCGCGCTTTCCCCATGCGGCCATGGCGACGGACACAGTGGAATACATGGACACCCTGACCATGCGCGGCGTGCGCGAAATGCCGATGGTAACGGGGTAGCGCGCCATGATCGAGACGCCCGCCTTTGACATGGCCAGCATCTGGGCCGCCCACGCCCGCTTCGCACCGGACCGGATCGCGGCGATCTGCGGCGACCGACGCCTGAGCTGGGGCGAGTTCGACCGGGCCACGAACCGGGTCGCCAATGCCTTGCTCGCGATGGGCATTCGGCAGGATGAGCCCGTCGCGCTGGTCATGACCAACTCGCTCGAAATGCTCGAAGTCATGTTCGGCATCATCAAGGCCGGTGCCTGCATGGTGCCGATCAGCGGCTTGCTCACCTCTGCACAGATCGCGACGATGATGGCCGACAGCGGCGCGCAAACCGTGTTCGTTTCAGCCGGGAACCGCGCGCTCGTCGAAGCGGCAGAGCTTTCGGCTGGCGCACGGCGAATTGCTATCGGCTTTTCAGCAGATGGCTGGGAGGCTGGCGACACCTTGCTCGCCGCCGCCCTCGATACAGATCCCGGCATTCGCAGCCGCCCCGACGATCGCTTCAATATCATCTACAGCTCCGGCACCACGGGCCTGCCCAAGGGCATCGTGCAAAGCCACGGCGCACGCACGCACTTTGCCTGGTCGAACGCGCTCGAACTCGGCATGTCGCGCGATAGCGTCGCGCTGGTCACCACGGCGCTCTACTCAAACGGCACGATGTTCATGGTGCTCCCGCCTTTGCTCCTGGGCGGCACTGTCGTGATCATGGAGCAATTCAGCGCCGTCGGTGCGCTGGCCCTGATCGAGCAGCATCAGGTCACCCACGCCTTCATGGTGCCGACCCAGTGCATCGTCACCCTCGATGATCCGGCCCTTGGCGCGCATGATCTTTCGAGCCTGAAGGGCTTGCTCTCCGCCGGATCGTCGCTTCGCCCCGATACACGCGAGGCCGTCATCGCCCGGATGACCCCGCACGTCTATGAACTCTACGGCTTCAGTGAAGGCTTCGCCACAATGCGCAAGCCGGGAGACGCGCCATCGCGGCCCGGCGCTGTCGGGCGTCCGGTGATCGGTTTCGACTTGCGCATCGTTGACGGCGAAGATCGGGAATGCGCGCGCGGCGAGGTCGGCGAAATCGTTGGGCACGGCCTTGGCGTCATGGCCGGCTATCACAATCGGCCCGATCTCGACGCCGCAATCCTCTGGCGCGACCCGTCCGGCGCGGCATTTCTGCGCAGCGGCGATCTGGGCTATGTCGATGAGGAAGGCTTCCTCCACATCGTCGATCGCAAGAAGGACATGATCCTGTCTGGCGGCTTCAATGTGTTTCCCGCCGATCTCGAAGCGGTGATCGGCGAGCACCCCGACGTTCAGGATGTGACCGTGATCGGGATTCCACATCCCAAATGGGGGGAAACCCCCTTGGCTCTCGTCATTCCCCGCGGCACGCCGGATCCAGCGGCGCTGCTGGAATGGGCCAACGCCCGGCTGGCGCGCACCCAGCGGCTGGCGGCCCTGGAACTCAGAACGGAGTTCCCGCGCAATGCGCTGGGCAAAGTCTTGAAACGCGAACTGCGCGCCGCATGGTGGGAACAGGCCCAATGACAGAAGCCTATATCGTCGGAAGCTATTCCAGCAGCTTCGGCAAATTCGCTGATCGCACGCACAAGGACCTCACGCGCGAGGTCTATCTGGGCGTTCTGGCCGATGCCGGTCTTGCCAATGGCAATGACATCGGCATGGCCTGGTTCGGCAATTGCGGCATGTGGACCGATGGGCAAGGCAGCATACGGGGGCAAGTATGCCTCACGCCGCTGGTCCGCGAAGGTCTGTTCCCCGAGCGGGTCCCGGTCATCAATGTCGAAGGCGGCTGCGCCACAGCCTCGATCGCGCTGCACGGCGCGTGGAAGGACGTGTTGAGCGGCCAGACGGACCTGAGCATTGCCATCGGGGTTGAAAAGACCTTCAACCCGGCCGCGCCAGAGCGCACGATGGAGCTGTTTGACGGCGGCATCGACCAGTATGATCGCGACGAATGGCTCTCGTATTACGCAGAGGCCGGCGAAGCGGCCGGCAAGCCTTTCGCTCCGGGCCCGGGGCGCACGATCTTCATGGACACTTACGCCATGCAGGCGGCTTGGCACATGCGCACATATGGCACAACCGAGCGTCAGATCGCGATCGCCTGCGCCAAGAACCACACCGCATCTGCGCACAACCCCAAGGCACAGTATCGCTTTCCCCTTTCCGCCGAGGACGTCCTCGCCGACCGGCCCGTAAGCTGGCCCCTCACCCGCGCGATGTGCGCACCGATTGGCGACGGCGCGGCAGCGGCGCTGGTCTGCTCCGGAGCATGGCTGGCGCGCCAGCCTGCGGCGGTCCGGGCCCGGGCCGTTCGCATCGCGGCCAGCACGATGACAGCGGGCAAGTATCGCCGTCTGGACGAGCCGGGGCTTTCAAAGCTTGCCGCCGAGAGGGCTTACAAGGCCGCCGGGCTGACCGCCCGCGACATCGATCTTGCCGAAGTGCACGACGCAACCTCGTTCTGCGAACTGTACCAATCGGAGATGCTCGGCTTCTGCGGCATCGGTGAAGGCGGCAGGCTGGCCGAAAGCGGCGCCACCGCGCTGGGCGGCTCAATCCCCATCAATCTCTCGGGCGGCCTTGTCAGCAAGGGCCATCCGGTCGGTGCGACCGGGCTCTCGATGATCGACGAACTCATGCTGCAGCTTCGCGGCGAAGCAGGCGCGCGACAAGTCAGCGGTGCGCGAACTGCGCTCGCCGAAAATGGCGGCGGGGTGATGGGCTTCGACGAAGCAGCATGCTCGGTCATCATTCTACAGCGCGATTGAGCGTGCTTGGTCGGGTGGGCCAAAGGGAGCACCGCAGGTGATCGATTCAGGGCCTGATGCGCTGGATATAGCCCAGCCGAAACCGGAAGCACGCAGCGGCGACAGCAGGCGTGAGGCCTTGCTTGATACGGCAGCGGCGATGTTCGCTGCCAAAGGGTATGACGGCACGACGATCCGCAACATCGCAGGCGCTGTCGGGATGCTGCCGGGCTCGATGTACTATCACTTCAAATCCAAGGAAGACCTTCTGCTGGCCGTCTACCGCAAAGGCGTGGCACGCTTCGAAGCGGCCATCGCCGAGGCGCTTGACGGAACCATCGGCGAGCCCTGGCAGGCCATCGAGGCAGCTTGCGCGGCGCACCTCTCGATCCTGCTCGATGGGGGCGATTATGCGCGTATCGTCAGCCCGGAATTCGTGCGCTCGTTTCCACCGTCGATGCTGCCCATGCTGAACGCAGAGCGCGACCGCTACGAGCGCCACTTTGAAAAGCTGATTGCCGCACTGCCGCTCGACCCGCAAACCGATCGCTGGCTTTTCAAGGTTGCGCTGTTTGGCAGCCTGAACTGGTCCCAAACATGGTATCGCAAGGGCCGTTATACTCCCAGAGACATTGCCGCAGCGTTCATTGCGATGCTGCGAGGCAACGGCGCTTAGCGGAATTCATTAAATATATCAGAAATATAGACCAACAATGGCGGAGAGGCTGGAGAACATATCCAGCCTCTTGCCAATGCCCTATCGCGTCTTATCTGCCAATTATGGGCAGCTAACAGCGTTGCCGCGCGTCAGGCAGTCTCACCGTTGTCGATGACCAGCGACGCGCCGTTGACATGCCGGGCCTCATCCGACGCGAGATAGAGCACCATGTTTGCAACATCGGACGGCTGGCCCTGACCGTGCCCCTCCAGCTCCTCAAAGCTCGGGCTGTCCTCGGGCATTTCCGACAGCGCGCGCATAGTCATCGGCGTGCGGATCGAGCCCGCGACAATCGTGTTGCAGCGGATGCCATTGGCCTGCTCGCGGCAATAGACCGCGACGCAGCGCGTCAGAGCGTGGATCGCGCCCTTGGCTGCGCAGTAGCCCGGAATCTGGCTGACGCCCTTGATTCCGGCAATCGAGCCCATGTTCACAATCGAGCCACCACCGCCCGCTTTCATCAGCGGAATAGCCGTATGGCAGCCAAGGAAGGTGCCCTCGGACATGACGGAATTGACGAAGCGGAAGCTTTCGAGCGTGCATTCCTCGATCGAACCGAAGTTCACAACGCCCGCATTGTTGACCAGAATATCGAGCCTTCCGCACTCATTAGAGATGCGCTCGATCACCGCTCGCCAGGCGTCTTCGCTGCGCACATCGTGCTCGAGGAAGGTAGAGCCCGGGATCGATGCGGCAACCGACTGGCCAAGCTTCACATCGACATCGGTGAGGTAAACCGTCGCGCCCTCACTGGCCAGAAGTGCCGCGTCTGCCGCGCCGAGGCCAGAGGCCCCACCTGTAACCAAAGCAATTTTTCCGGAAACGCGGCCCATCTAGTCTCTCCTGTCAGCATCCGGGCCTGAAGCCCTGCTTGCCCGCAAGCTGCCAGAATGGGGCACGCCGCGCCATGCCGCAGGGTGAGCCTGACCTTGCCCTGACCTGCCATGCGCGTGCCTCCCCCTGCAGAGTCCTGTCCAAGCGTTCCTGTTCAGACAAGGATGGCTCGTAGGCAGGCAATCCGAATTGCCATAATCAGCAGGCTCATCAGTAGCAGTTACCGGCTGAGGAGCAGTTCAATGGCCACGAATCCGATCAGCTTCCTGGACCTCGACATTCGCAGGTGCCCGCACGAGGCTCACCGCCAGCTGCGGGAAGAGGGCCCGGTCTATTTCGATGCGTCCTGCGGGTTCTACATGGTTCTCGGCTATGATGAAGTGCGCGATATCTGTGCCGATCCGCTGACGTTTTCCAGCGTGACCGGGCAGCTGCTGGTCAAGGAATCGAGCGAGCAGGCGCGCATCAACGCGGTGTTCGAAGAGCACGGTTTCGTGCCCACCAACACTCTCGTTGTAGCGGATCCGCCGCTGCACACATTCCATCGCTCGCTGGTGGCCAAGGCGTTCAACGCCCCCGCCATCAAGCGCATGGACGATCTGATCCAGACCACGGTTGCGCGGCTGGTCCGCGATTACGTCGCCAAGGGCGGCGGAGATTTCTACCTCGATGTCGCGGCGATCCTCCCCTCGTTCGTCGTGGCGGACCAACTCGGTCTGCCGTCAGAAGATTTCGACAAGTTCCGGACCTGGACCGACGCCGTTGTCGCCGAGGCCAACCCTGACAATACCGAGGAAGAGCAGATCGCGATCACCCGCACGATCTGCGAGCTGCAACAGTATGTTTCGAAAAAGGCGGATGAGTATATCGCGAACCCGGCATCCTGCCTGCTCAGCGCTATCGTCAATGCCGATGTCGATGGCCAGAAGCTGACCCGGCAGGAAGTGGTCTCGATCTTCACGATCCTGATCGCCGGCTCGCATGACACGACGACCAGTTCACTGTGCGGCGCGATCTACAGGCTGGCGGTCGATCCGGCGCTGCAGGACAAGATTCGCAGCGATCCGAGCATGATCAACGGGTTTGTCGAGGAAATCTTCCGCTACGAAGCGCCGGTTGCCGGGCTGTTCCGCCGCGCGACCAAGGATGTTGTCGTCGGCGGCACACCCATTCCGGAAGGTTCGATCCTGATGCTGCGTTATGGCGCGGCCAATCGTGACCCCAAGATGTTTCCCGATGCGGAAACTTTCGATCCGACCCGTGCCAATGCCTCACGCCACTTGTCGTTCGGCCACGGCCCACACTTGTGCATTGGAAACCTCATCGCCCGCGCGGAGCTGCGCGCGGTGGTGGGCACCCTGCTGCAATCGACAAAGCATTTCAGCCTGCGGGGCGGCGAGGCCGGCGTTTCCTGGCTGACGAACTTCATTGTCTACGGGCCGAACCGCATCGAGCTGGATCTGGAACCGGCATAGCAATCAGCGCGTGGCTGGCCGCCAGCCACGCGC
>CANFIV010000019.1 GCA_947446935.1 Sphingomonadaceae bacterium
CGAACGGCGCAATCTGCTTCAGCCCGGCCACCAGCTCGGCCGCATTGGCATAGCCTTCAGGGTGCGGCATGAACGGCACACCCGGCGCGCCCATGTCTCCGCGCAGCGCGACGATGTGGCGCACGCCCGCTTCCCAGTAACTTTCGGCCACTTCGCGAATCTCGGCCTTGCTCGCTTCGACGCAGGTGAGGTGCGCGGCTGCGGGCAGGCGCGCTTCCTTGATGATCCGCGCGACAGTGCCGTGGGTGCGGTCACGGGTTGATCCGCCCGCACCGTAAGTCACCGAAACGAAGCTCGGGCGCAGCGGGGCGAGCGTCGTCACCACTTCCCACAGCTGCTCCATCAGCGGATCGGTGCGGGGCGGGAAGAACTCGAACGAAACGCGGATGTCGCCGGGCAGGCCGGCAAACAGCGGCGTATCGAGCGCGGTGCGCGCTTCGCGCAGTTGATCGAAGGTTGTCGTCATTGGGACACCAACCTGGGAAATTCAGCGATGGAACCGCGTTCGCTGCGGCGCACGCCGGTCCAGATCTTGACGATAAGCTCATGCCCCGCGAGCGCGCGGTCCTCGGCGGGTTCAAACCCGGCAGCGGTGAGCAGCGCAGTGATCTGCGCATCGGAAAAGCCGAGGCGGGCGTGGGCGTGGCTGGCGCGCAGTTCCTCACGGTCGTGTGCAGCGAAATCGACGATGACGATACGCCCGCCCGGCGCGGTCACCCGCGCGGCTTCGGCCAGCACCGCCTGCGGCGCGAGCGCATAGTGCAGCACCTGGTGGAACAGCACGGTGTCGAAGCTGCCCTCTGCGAACGGCAACTGCGCGAAATCGCCCTGCACCAGGCTGACATGGCCGGCCGGCAGATGTTGCAGCCGGGTGCGGGCAAGGCGGAGCATTTCGGGGCTCTTGTCGAGCGCCGTAATGTGGCTGGCGCTTTGCGCGAACAATTCGGCGATGCGCCCGGTACCAGTGCCCACGTCGAGCAGGCGGCCGACCGAGCCCGCAAGGAGTTCGCCAAGCACGGCTTCGACCGGACCATCGGCAATGTGCAGGCTGCGCAGTTTGTCCCATTCGGCGGCGTGGCGGGCGAAGTAATCCACTGCGCTGGCCTCCCGCGCGGCGCGGATCGCAACGAGGTGCTGGCGATCCTCGGCGCACTGGCCGCCAAAGCCGCTATCAACCGCCTCAGCCGCGACCAGCACACGCGCCAGCGCCGTGCCGAGATCGTCACCAAGACCTTCGGGAGCGCCGACTTCGTTCACCGCAGCCCGCAGGAACACCCAGCCGCCTTCGCGGCGGCGCTCGGCAAGGCCCGCATCGCACAGGATCTTGATGTGGCGGGAAACGCGGGGTTGGCTCTGGCCAAGAACTTGCGCAAGCTCACCCACGGCAAGCTCCATGCTGGCGAGCAGGCGCATGATTCTGAGCCGGGTGGGATCGGCCAGTGCGCGGAGGGAATCGAGAACGGACATGAGGTCTATATAAAGCAAACTTTATATCAATCAAGTCATATAAAGATATCCTTATATCCCATAGCAATCGCCCGAGCCTGTCACGTTTGGCGTTTGCCTTGGTTGGACAGGCGGATTAGAACGCGCGCCGAAAAGGCGGTTTGCCGCCCGGACCGAAAACGTGATCACGACGAGGAACTCCATGACGAAGACCAACGAACTCAAGCGCCTGGCCAAAGTGTTGGCCTCTGCGTTGGCTTGCGCTTCGCTATTTGCACTGAGCGCGTGCGGCAAGTCCGACGACGCCTCGCAGAGCGCGACGGCCGACAATGTCGAGATGCCGGCGGACGAGCTTCCTTCGGCCGAGCCTTCGGCCGCTGCGCCCGCCCCCGCCCCGGCGGCAGACGCCTCGCAGGCTGCGATGAGCGCCGAGGACGCTTCCAAGAGCACGGCGGAAGACGCGCTTTCGGTGGCCGAAGCCGCCAAGGCCGCCGCCGCCGACGCACAGACCCAGAAGTCGCAGTGACCCTGCGCGCGGGGAGCAGACGACTGGCCGCCAGCGGTCTGGTGCTGCTCCCCCGCGTTCCCCTTTTGGCAGCACTCCTTCTGGCGGGCTGTCAGAAAGATACCGACCCCGGCCCCGGCGGAGTGACGGTTGGTGAAGCCCGCGCGCTCGACGAAGCGGCGGAAATGCTGGAGAAGCGGCCCGCCCCGCCACTCGCCGATGCAACTGTGCCTGCCGATCTTGCTTCCGTTCCTGCGGCCGCCAAGCCCTAGTCGAACTGCACTTTGCCGCGCCCGGCCTTGATCGCGCCGCGCTTCTTTTTGCCTTCGAGCCGTTCCCCCTTGCCGACCCGGTTGAGCCGGGTCTTGGCGCGGCGGGCGGGGAGTGTGGCCGCCTCGCGCAGCAGGGCTGCAAGCCGATTGCGTGCATCCTCGCGGTTTTGCTCCTGCGTGCGGTAGCTGCGCGCAGTCATCACGATTTCGCCCCGCGCGGTCATCTTGCTCCCCGCCAGTTCCTTCAGCCGATGAAACACCTCGGGCGAAAGACGCAGCGCAAAGACATCAAGCCGGATCTGGACAGCCGTCGCCACCTTGTTGACATTCTGGCCGCCGGGGCCCGCCGAGGCAATAAAGCTTTCCTCGATGGACGTAAGCGCGCGGGCGATCAGCTCGTCGGCAGACACGCGTCCGGGTCCTCGATGGCGGCGGATTCGGCGGAAGGCGCTTCGGGATCGACAAAACCCAGCGCGCGGAAATCAGCGGGAAGCGGCGCTGCAGCCACAATCGGCGGCTTACCCTCGCGCGGCACGGTGAGCGCGGCGGCATGGAGCATGGTGCGCTTGGCACCTTCGCCCGTGCCATAGATGGGATCACCGAGCAGCGCCGCACCGAGCCCGGCGAGTGCATGAACACGGATCTGATGGGTGCGCCCGGTTTCGGGCTTGAACTCCACCAGCGTGATCTCTTTCCCGCCCAAAACGCCATCGGGACCTTCCCGCCGATCAATCACCCGCCAGTGCGTGACGGCGGGTTTGCCAGCGCGCGCCGGGATCATTCGCCAGCCCTTTTCGGCGCTGCTGATCTTCGAAAGATTGAGCGCGATCGTGCCGGAATCTTCCGCAACATGTCCCGCGACCACGCCGAGGTAGGTCTTGCCTACCTGACGCGCTTCGAACGCGGCGGCGTAGCGCCTGTGCGCCTTGGCGTTGCGGGCGAGGAGCAGGCAACCCGACGTATCCTGATCGAGCCGGTGGACCGCAGCGGGCGTGCGCTGGAATCCGAAGCGCATCGCATCAAGGTGATCGTCAAGCGAGACGCCGCCCGCACGGGGGCGATCGATCGGAAGCCCAGCGGGCTTGTCGATGACCAGCGCCTCGGCATCTTCGAACAGGACGGTCAGCTGGTTCATACAAGGGCCTTTGCGATGCGCGAGAGGGCTTCTGCGAGCCGCGCATCATCCGCCGCAAAGCTGATCCGAAACCCCTCCTGCCCGCCAAACGCGGACGCCGCAACCACAGCGACTCCGTGATCAAGCAGATGCAGGGCGAGCGCCTCGTCATTTCCGAAGCGCGCCATGAGCGGCGCGGCATCGACGAGGCAGTAGAACGCGCCATCGGGCACCGGGGTGCTGAGTCCGGGCACGGAATTGAGTGCGGCAACCGCCAGATCGCGGCGAACGCGAAACCGCTCGCGCCAATCGATCAGAAAATCCTGTGGTCCGGTGAAAGCCGCGACGGCAGCCGCCTGGCTGATCGAGGAGGGATTGCCCGAAGCATGCGATTGCAGCGTGCCCATCGCCGAGATCAGCCACGCCGGGCCAGCCGAGACGCCAATGCGGAAACCCGTCATCGCGTGGCTTTTGGAAACACCCGAGACGGTCAGCACACGCCCGGCCAGATCGGGACAGACAACCGCAAGGGTGGCATGCGCGCCTGCTCCATAGCGCAGCGGCGCGTAGATATCGTCGCTGAGCACGAGCACATCGGGATGGCGGCGCAGCACCGCGCCCAGTGCGGCCAGCGCTTCGGCGGAATATGTCGCGCCGGTCGGGTTGCCCGGACTGTTGAGCAGCAGCCAGCGCGTGCGCGGAGTAATCGCCGCTTCCAACTGCTCGGGGCTGATGCGGTAGCCGGTGGACGGTGTGGTTGGCAGCGCGACTGGTTCGGCACCGGTAAAGCGCACGATTTCGGGATAACTCACCCACCACGGCGCGGGAATCAGCACTTCGTCGCCCGGGTCCAGCGTCGCGGCGAGCGCGAGGAAGATCGCCTGCTTGCCGCCCGCGCTGACGATCACTTGCGCGGTGGGAACAGCAATGCCCAGATCGCGGGCAAAATGCAGTGCCGCCGCTTCGCGCAGCGCGGCGGTGCCGGAGACCGGTGTGTAGCGCGTGTCCCCCGCATCGAGCGCGGCCTTGGCGGCAGCGATCACATGCGGCGGGGTGGGGAAATCGGGCTCGCCCACCGAAAGCGAGATGATGTCGCGGCCTTCGGCGCGCAGCGCGATGGCGCGGTCGGTCATCGCCGTGGTGCGCGAGGCGGCAATGCGCGCGAGGGCCTGGCTGACGCGACCTGTCATGCGCCGAGCAGCCGCGCCGGAATCAAGCCGCGCAAAGCGTTGCCGATGAAGAAGCCCGCTTCGAGATCGGCCATGGTGACCGGAGCTTCGATCGCTTCGCCGCTTTCGAGCAGGCTGCGGCGCAGCACGCCAGGTAGCAAGCCAAGTGCGGCCGGCGGGGTGACCAGCGCATCGCCGCGCGTGACGAACAGGTTGGTGATGCTGCCTTCGGTGAGCAGGCCGTCATCTCGCAGGAACAGCGCCTCATGCGCTCCGGCCGCACGCGCGGCACGCAAGGCGTCTTCATAGAAATGGCGATCGCTGGTTTTATGACGCAGTCGCCAATCGCCTTCCGCCACTGGCAGAGGCAGGACTGCGCAGATCGCAGGCGCAGGCAGCGGAGCCGGGAGCGGCGAGGCATCGAGCGCATGGGCGCCGCTGCGCGAGACAACCAGCCGCACCCGCGCAGGCGCATCAAGATCGAAGCACAGAACATGGATGGCATTGCGGAGCGCGTGGCGATCAAAGGCGAAACCAAGCTCGGTCGCACTCGTTTTCATGCGTTCCAGATGCAATTCGAGCAGCGCGATGCCGTGGGCCGGATCGAAGGCCATCGTCTCTATCAGATCGGCAGTGCTCGCACTCAGACGCAAGAAGTTTCCTTTCACGAGGCATTCGCGCCATTCGTCCATCATTTCGGAATCAGCCACGACCGCCGATCCTGCCCCCATGGTGGCGCGGCCACGCCCTGCACCGGGATAATCGGGCGCGAGCCGCACTGTGCGGATTGCCACATTGAAAGCCGCGTCACCAGCGCCTTGGTTCTGAGCCTCTCCGCCAGCCGGCACATCGATGCGCCCGATCGCGCCGCAATAGAGGCCGCGTGCATCGCGCTCGGTTTCGTCGATCAGCTCCATCGCCCGAATCTTGGGCGCGCCCGTGATCGAACCGCAAGGGAAGATCGCCCGAATCAGATCGCGCGCATCCGCACCGGGCTGCAGCGTGGCATGCACCGTCGTCACCATCTGGTGGACGGTGGGGTAGGTCTCGACCGCGAAAGGTTCGGCCACGCGCACGCTGCCCGGCTGTGCCACCCGCGCCAGATCGTTGCGCATGAGATCGACGATCATCAGGTTCTCGGCGAGGTCCTTCACGCTGGCCTCGAGCTGCGCCTTGAAGCGGGCGTCTTCCGCCGGGGTGCGGCCGCGCGGCGCGGTCCCCTTCATCGGGCGGACCTCTGCGCGGCCCTGCTCCAGCGTGAAGAACAGCTCGGGCGAAACCGAGAGGTGCCAATGCGCCCCGTCCCACAGAACCGCGCCATACCCCGCGCGGGCATCGCGCCGGAGATCGCGGTAGATCGCGAGCGGATCACCGGCCCACGAACCGCCAGTCTGGAACGTGTAGTTCGCCTGATAGATATCGCCTGCGTCGATCGCGGCCTTGAGCGTGGCAAAGCCTTGCGCATAGCCGCCAACCGAGACTTGCGGATCGAGCGGGCCGAGGCGGCCGGCAGCGGAAATCGTGCTGTCGATCCAATGCTCGGCCTCGCTGCCGGTCATTTCGCGCATGTGGTCAAAGCGCGCGAACCACACAAGCGGCCCCGAGGCCCCGGTCCGCGCGGCCAGGCGGCTTGCCAGGCGCGGCTCGAGCGCGAGCCCGGCCTCATAGGCAATCATGCCCGCCCAATGTCCCGGTGCGGAGCCGATACGGGCAAGCGCCTGCTCAACCTCGTCCGGACGGCGCGCGACGATAACCTCCTGCGGCGCGGTGTAGAGCCGCGCCGGGCCGGCGCCCTGTTCGCGGGCGTCGTCGAGAAGTATGAAGGGATCCGGGATCATGCCTGTGCGCCGCCTTTAGCGGGGGCGAGGTCCAGATGCAAAAACCGCTTCCCTCCGATTTCATTCCAGACGAATAGAACTGTGGGACTATGCCTCTTAACGCCGCGCGAAAGATTGCACATGGACGATATCTACATTGGCCTCGGCGCAAACAAGGACCGCCAGGTGCTGCGGCTCGATCGCGCCAACCGGCATGGGCTGGTTGCCGGAGCGACCGGCACCGGCAAGACCGTTACCCTTCAGGGCATGGCCGAGCAGTTCTCGGCGCGCGGCGTGCCGGTGTTCCTTGCTGACGTGAAGGGCGATCTCGCCGGCATCGCAATGCCGGGCAGCCCGACCTTCAAACACGCCGATGTGGTGGAGGCGCGGGCCAAGGAAGTGGGCGTGGACCCCTTCGTCTATGCCGACAACCCGGTGGTGTTCTGGGATCTCTATGGCGAGAGCGGCCATCCGATCCGCACCACAATTTCGGAAATGGGCCCGCTGCTGCTCGCCCGGTTGATGGGCCTCAATGAGACGCAGGAAGGCGTGCTCAACATCGCGTTCCGGTATGCCGACGACAACGGCCTCCTGCTGCTCGACCTCGCCGACCTGCAAGCGACGCTGATGGCCTGCGCCGAGCACGCGAGCGAGCTGGCAGGCAAATACGGCAACGTTTCCAAGGCCAGCGTCGGCACGATCCAGCGCCAGCTGCTCGCTTTCGAAAGCCAGGGCGCGGACAAGTTCTTCGGCGAGCCGGCGTTCGAGATCAACGACTTCATCCGGACCGATGAGCAAGGCCGCGGCTTCGTCAACGTGCTCAGCGCCGAGAAGCTGATGCAGAGCCCCAAGCTCTACGCAACGTTCCTGCTCTGGCTGCTGAGCGAGCTGTTCGAGGCACTGCCTGAAGTGGGTGACCCGGATAAGCCCAAGCTGGTGTTCTTCTTCGACGAGGCGCACCTTCTGTTCGACGACGCCCCGCAGGCGCTGTTCGACAAGGTGGAGCAAGTCGTGCGCCTGATCCGCTCGAAGGGCGTAGGCGTCTACTTCGTCTCGCAGAACCCTATCGATATTCCCGAAAAGATCGCGGGCCAGCTGGGCAACCGTGTGCAGCACGCGCTGCGCGCGTTCACCCCGCGCGACCAAAAGGCGATCCGCGCCGCGGCAGAGACCTTCCGCATCAATCCCGATCTCGATGTCGAGACCGTGATCACCGAGCTCAAAGTGGGCGAGGCGCTGGTCTCCACGCTGGACGAGGACGGCGCGCCGGGGATCGTGCAGCGCACGCTCGTCGCTCCGCCGCGCTCGCGCCTGGGGCCGATCATTCCAGCGGAGCGCGCAGCCATTCAGGCCTGCAGCCCTTTCGATGGCAAATACGAAGCGGCCGTAAACCGCGAATCCGCTGCTGAAGTGCTGGCGCAGAAATCCGCCGATGCGGCAGCCGCAGCCCAGCAGGTGGAGGCAGAAGGCGAAGAAGCGCAGCGTGCTACCGCCCGCCAGACACCTTCGATGTGGGGCAAGGCGGGCAAGGCCGCCGTTGGCGCGATTGCCGCCTCGGCGGGGTCCGTTATCGCCGCTCAGATGACCGGGCACAAATCGCGTGCCTCGCCGATGGCGTCTGGCGCGAGCGCGATAGTCGGCACGATCGCGACGCAGATCGGTGGCGCGGCGTTTGGCCGTTTCGCCCGCGGGTTGCT
Organism: Sphingomonadaceae bacterium; assembly: GCA_947446935.1. Taxonomy (GTDB): domain Bacteria; phylum Pseudomonadota; class Alphaproteobacteria; order Sphingomonadales; family Sphingomonadaceae; genus Novosphingobium. The sequence goes on from CANFIV010000019.1 coordinate 8,021, forward strand.
CGGCGGCCTGCTGCGCTGAGCTTGCTGCTGTTCGACGAGCGGCCGATGCCGCCCGTCGAATGTAGTTGCGATTGCAACAGGATCGCGGCAGGCAAGCCGCAATCAAAATCCCGAGTTCATCTCTGAAAGGCTCCCATGCGTTCGATCCTGCTTGCCGCGACCATCCTTGCCGGCTCCTTTGTTGCCAACCCTGCCCTGGCGCAGCAGGCGGCCGCCGCTTCGGCGCAGCCCATTCCGGCAGAGGCGGGTGTCATGCCTGCAGGCAAGCTCAACGGCGCGGTTGTGCCGCAGGCATATCGGCTCGATTTGACGGTCAATCCGGCAAAGGACCGGTTCAGCGGACATGTCGAGATCGAGGCCGAGGTCAAGCAGGCGGGCCGCTATGTCTGGGTGCATGGCCGCGATCTCAATGTGGCCCGCGTGACCGCGCTGGTGGACGGCAAGCCGGTCATGGGCACATTCCGGCAGGTCGATCCCACCGGCGTCGCGCTGCTCACCTTCGATACGCCGCTGCCCGTGGGCAAGACGACCTTCGCGTTCGACTATGATGCCCCGTTCGGGGAAGGCCCGGCGGGCATGTATCACGTGAAGGTGGGTGACGACTGGTACAGCTGGACCCAGCACGAATCGATCGATGCAAGGGCGAGCTTCCCCTCGTTCGATGAGCCGGGCTTCAAGACGCCGTGGAACGTCACGCTGCGCACGCCCGAAGGTCTCAAGGCAGTGAGCAACGCGCCCGAGACGGCGACCGAGACCGCGAACGGCATGACCGTGCACACGTTCGCGCAGACCCTGCCGCTGCCAAGCTATCTCGTCGCGCTGATGGTCGGGCCTTTCGTGACTGTCGAGGGTACCGTGCCCGCCACCCCGCAGCGCGCGACGCCGCTGCCGATCCGCGTTGTTTCGACCAAGCAGAACGCCGGCAAGCTGAATTTCGCGCTCGAAGGCACCAAGGGCATTGTCCAGCATCTGGAGGACTATTTCGGCCAGAGCTTCCCTTATCCCAAGCTCGATCAGATCACCGCGCCGATCATGCCCGGCGCGATGGAGAACGCGGGCGCGGACCTCTACGCCGACAATATTCTCGTGATGGACGATCAGGCGTCCACTGCACAGAAGCGCACCTTCGGCATGGTTGTCAGCCATGAACTGGCGCACCAGTGGTTCGGCGATCTCGTCACGCCGAAATGGTGGGACGATATCTGGCTGAACGAGAGCTTCGCCAACTGGATGGGCTTCCGCATCGGCAACGAATGGCGCCCCGATCTCAACATCGGCGCGGGCGCGCTGGCCGAAGGCTTTGGCGCGATGGGCACCGACGCGCTTGTCGTCGGCCGTCCGATCCACCAGCCGATCGAGAAGAACGCGCAAATCGACGCGGCCTTCGACACGATCACGTATGGCAAGGGTGGCCATGTGGTCGCAATGATCGCGGCGTTCATGGGCGATACCAAGTTCCGCGACGGCGTGCGTGGCTACATGGCGGCGCACAAGTATGGCAACGCCTCGACCGCCGAATTCTTCAAGGCGATGGCCGAAGCGGCGGGCGATCCGCGCATCCTGCCGGCAATGCAGAGCTTCACCGATCAGCAGGGCGTGCCGCTGGTGACTTTGGCCCATGCCGGTCCGAACAGCTGGAAGGTGACGCAGAGCCGCTACCTGCGCCTGGGCATGAAAGGCCCGGCAACGACCTGGGGTATCCCGCTCTGCATGCGGCAGGGCGATTTGCGCCAGTGCACTTTGCTGACCGATAAATCCGCGACGGTGACGATCAAGAGCGCGGGACCGATCATGCCCAACGCTGGCGGCACCGGCTACTATCGCTTCGAACTGCCCGCAAAGGACTGGGACGCGTTGATCGCGGCGACGCCGACGCTCAGCGGCAGCGAGGCGCTGGCGGTGATGGACAGCCTCAACGCCAGTTTCTACGCGGGCCGCGTCACCTCTGACCAGCTGATCGCAGGATCGCGTGCGCTGGCCGCCAACCCGGACAGCTATGCCAGCGGCGATGCGACCGGCCTGCTCGAAGCCATGGCGCAGCGCGGGGTGATCGCGGAGAGCGCCAAGCCGCAGTTCCGCGCTTTTGTGGGCAGCCTTTACGCGCCGCAGCTCAAGGCCATCGGCTTTGATCCGCGCGCCGGGGCGCACACATCGGATGATCCGGAAAGGCAGCAGCGCCGCACCCAGCTGGTGGAAACGGTCGCCGGCACGGCCAAGGATCCCGCGCTGCGCAAACAGCTTTCAGTGGCCGTCGATGCCTATCTGGCGGGCAATTCGGCCGCGCTCGATCCGGCGTTCTTCGGCGCGGCGTTCGACGCCTGGCTGGGCGAACACAAGCTCGAGGGCGCAAAGCAGCTCATGGACAAGGCGCTTGGCTCCGAAGATCCGGTCTTCCGGCCCTATGCACTCGGCGCGATCGGCGGCAGTGGCGATCTGCCTACGGCCAAGTGGCTGCTCGATGAGGTCAAGGACACGCGCCTGCGCCAGTCGGAAAGGCTGAACTTCGTGCGCGGCGTGGTCTATACCGCCGAGACGCGCGACTGGGGCTACACCTGGATGAAGGCACACCTCGACGAGCTCGTCAGCGGCGGGTCCGGCGTCTTCTTCGGCGCACGCCTGCCGCAGATCCTCTCGAACTTCTGTTCGGTGACCGTGGCTGACGATTTCAACGGCCTTCGTACAAAGTTCGCCGGCAAGTCCGGCGCGCTGGAGCTTGAGCGGACCATCGAGCGCGTGCGCGCGTGCGGCATGCTCAAGGATGCACGCGGCAAGGAACTGACGGCAGCGATTGCCAAGCTGAAGTAAGGTCTTGAGCTGATTGCCCCCCGCCCCTGAAGGGGAGTGGGGCAGATCGAAGGTTCAATCCAGCGGCAGGCGCAGCGTGGCGGTGAGGCCTGTGATCTCGCCGCCATCCGCAGCAGCGGCGCGGCGATTGGCGATATGCAGCGAGCCGCCGTGCTGGTCGGCAATCGC
>CANFIV010000020.1 GCA_947446935.1 Sphingomonadaceae bacterium
GGGCTATCCCCCAAACCAGCATCACAGGATCAGCAGCACAGCTTAGCGCAGCTGCGTGCCCTTGGCGACGCCAATGCTGCGCGCAAACGCCGCTTGCGACAGGCCGGTGCTGGCGCAGATAGCTGCACCATCAATGGTGGGCACGTCCGTCCGGCGGACAACCGCGCCGCACTCCCGGCCTTCCGCAAAAGCCAAAGCCTCGGCCAAGCCCTGCTTGATGCTCTCACAGGCGCGCATGATCGGCCTCCATAATGGGCCGACAGAACCTCGCCGAGCGCAACCAGCTCCGCCTGTTCGGCTCTGCTCAGATTGCCCTTATTGGTCTTGGCAAACACGGTGACGAGAAATATCGGACATTGCCGATGCAGTGCACTCAACGCTCCTCCGTGAGGGAGTTAAGTGCACTGGTATCGGAATCCAATCTAAGCTTTAGCACTAATCGCGATCCGCAGAATCGAATGCCGCGCCAAGAGCCTGAGCGCGCGGGCCTAACGGACCTGCGCCAGTTGCCATTGCTGCAACCCGTTGCCGGGCGTTGTCAAAGTCGAGAAAGCTATCAAGGTTATTGCGCTTGAGAACCGAATAGGTGCCCCGATCACTGCTAGACACAATGGTGGTAAGTTTTTCGAGTGTGGCGACAAGCCCTTCATCGGTCGCGATGCAGGCAGCAATGAGAGCTTTAGGCCCGTCTTCGTCACCGCCTTGTGACCATGCAAACAGGACATCGAGTGGGTTAACCAGCCCGAATATGTCATCGGGCGTCAGCGCTTGATAGCGCTGGATCATCATAGCTGCGACCTGATCCAACTCGGGATCGCTCAATATCCAATCCTGTTGCGGTCGCCTCCGATCGCCGAACCGCCCATGTGCGAATGTTTCGCGGCGGAACAGCTTGGATAACCAGCTGATGGCGGCACCCTGCTCGAACATGACATTGATCGTCGCCGCGCGCTGCTCCGCATTCAGCTTGCCGAGAAGTATGGGAACAAGACGGTCCGCCCTATCCCAAAGCGAGCTCATCCACACGATGTCGAAGGGCCGCGCCCGATAGGCTTCATCCATGACGCTTGAAAACGCCTGCAACAGATGCTCGCATTGATTAGGCGACAGCCCCTCATTAGCGGTGATAAACCGCTCCAGTAGAACGTCGGCCTTCCCCATCGCACTCGTGCCGATACGTTGCTTGTGCAAAGCGACCAGAATTTCGCCGATCTGCGCACCACCCGCTTCTGCTGCCACGCCGATCTCATCGGCGCTAAAACCAGTCACAGTATGGGCTGGAGCGGCGAGAGCAAAATAAAGCCGGTAATGATCGGGGCTTGCTAGGCGACGGTCGCGAATGGCTGCTGCGCGGTCATTATCTCCATCTCTTTGGAATAGATCGAACGTGCTGCCTTCGGCCAAGTCAGCTTCCATTCCCGGCAAATGCTCGGCAAAATAGAAGCGATACATGGAATCCGCGAAGAAGCGCCCATCGGCTGTCTCAAGTAACTCCACAAGTTTTTGCGCTTTTTCATTATCTCCGATCGCACCAGTGCCAAGAGCGAGTACAGTTGCTTCAGCAGAATAGCTTTCGATCCAACGATAAAGCGCAGGATTCCCATCCTTGATGAGCTGGAGCCACACCAAGTCGGCAAGGTCGCCGCCGGCTTCCCGCAAGGGTGGCCAGAAGAACCGGATCGAATCAAGCGCACGAACAACGGCACGCGGTGTTTTGAGTAACCGGCCGCCCTCATAATCAATCACTGACCGCAATCGCGAAAGCTCATCATCGCTATTCGGGGTAGCAATCGTGTGCAAATCGTCCGTGAACCACTGACGCAACTCGAAGGCTTCTGGCGTCGGCACCATAATGGTGAGCTGGACGATTTTCTCCAGATACGCCTTGCCGTTTTTGACCTGTGCGGCCTTTTTGATGCTGTGTGCCAAGATGTCGCTGTCGTAACACAGCAGGTAGATGACATTTGGGAAGTCCGCGACGGAGCGAACGAGGCGGAGCACCTCGATCACTTCGGACGGCTCAAGGCGATCCACATCGTCAATGGTGACGATGAATCGATGCCCCAGGTCTTTCAATGACCGGACCAGATTGTCCTTTAGTTCCGGCAGCGGTCGAGCTGCTGCCTTTTTCTCTGCGGCAGAACCGGCGGACTTAATGCCCAAACCCAGCCACTTCACAGGTGCGATCCCGCTCGCTTCACCTGCAAATTCAACCAAGGAGCCTACGCGCCCCAAGCCTTCCGTAAACTTGCGCAGTGCCTCAGCGGCCGCTTTCGCTTTCTCGATTGAAACACCGGTGGCATTTCCCGCGTCGGCCGCTACTTTGTTGATCTGGGCGGCGAGCGTTCCAATTAGGTCTGCGAGCAGTGCATCGCGCTGTCCGACGAGCCAAGGTCGGAAATTTATGACGGTCGGGCGTTGCTTTGCATCGAGCTTAGCCAGTTCATCTTCGATCAGGAAGAGAAGGCTCGATTTGCCGGTACCCCATGCGCCATCGACGCCGATGACAAGCCCACCGTCCGATGCATGGTCCACGAGAGACGTGGCAATACGCGCAGCGATCTGCCGAAAGCCCAAGCGATCTGCATCACCTGACTGAAGGGCGCGATCTCCTTTTATTCCGACTGAAGGGGGCGCGGTCATCGTTGTTCGATCATCCTATATCTGCTTTCTAATGCTCTAAAATACATTCGAAAATGATTTAGTATTACATAAACAGGTAATTGCGGTAACTGTATATCTAGAAATACTTCGTGAGTGAGTTAGGCGTACTATCGCCGTAATCGTGTCACTGCATTTGCGGGCCTACATTTTTTGCCCCCAAAAATGCGTAAGAGGGACACTCTGTGCTGTTCCACTCGTCCATGCGAAACCCGCATGTGTCACAGTCAAAATAGTCTTTGTCGCGCATCGGAAACCGCGTGACCGTCTTTCGATAACGCGAGCCGCAATTCTCGCATGCGACCTCACCTTGATCTTCGCTCTTCCATGTCGCGACCATTAAGTCTCTCCTTCGGGGGGGCCGGTGGTCCGCAACAAGCAATCACTTTTTGTACAAGGGATGGCGTTGGGTGTTGCCCCCAAATCCACATTCAATTTCCACGCGGCGCACAAACGTCAGCCTGCGGAAGGTCCGCCCATCTTTTCAAAACCAAATCGGACTAGTGCCTCTGTCGCCGCACTCCCGGTGCTAAAATGCCGAATTGAAGGGCGATTGTGTTGCTAGCACTCATGCAGCCGAACACACGGAATCCCCTGACTACTTATGCGCCAAGGCACCACATACCGGCGTATGAGTCGAGGCAAAGTGCGGCCAATTTGGCGGGGTTTTCAAGGTGTACGCTTGCCCGAAGAAAAAGGCATTTCGGCAGTTCGTGCATGAAGGCCCGCAACCAGTCCCAATCTGCCGCACTACCATTTTCCTACATCGCGCTCGTATGACATAAGCCTGCATAAGCCTTCGGGCCGTGCTCTTTGTCATTGTCGGTCGGGTCTGGGAAAACGCGCGGCGGGGTGTGTCACCTTGTCACCCTGCGCTGATTTTATCACGTACTATCAGGGCTTTGAGGCAGATTTTTGAGGGCGACACGGTGTCGCCCTGTGTCGCCCTCGATACGCCGATCCCGGGGATGCAAGGGCTGTGGCCCTTGCCCGCCGGAGGCACTTTTTTCCAGCCTTGGCTCCGTGCTGAGAGCCCCCTCCCCCAACCCCCTCCCCTGAAGGGGAGCGGGCTATTCTGGGGCGCGCTTAGAGCACGAAGTGATCCCCCGCCGCGCGCACGGTCACTTCGGAGATCGAGACGCCCCAGGGTTGGTTGATGGCGTGGATCACGGCGTCGGCGATGTGGTCCGGGGCGAGGCTGGCGTAGTCCATGGCTTCGGGATCGAGGCGTTCGGGGGGGAAGGTTCCGGCGCCCATCTGGCCGACCATGTCCATGAAATCGGGCATGTTGTGCGCCACGATGCCGATGCCGGCGGCGGGATTGATCACGGTGCCGGAAAGGCCGGTGGTGGGAACGCCTGTCGGCTTGATCGTGGTGACCTTGATCTTGCCCCGGCTTTCAACGCGCAGCGATTCGGAGAGGAAGTTCACGGCGGATTTGGACGCGCCGTAGACCGCCGCGCCGATCACGGGGAAATTGCCGTAGATCGAGGAGAGGTTGACGATCTGGCCGCGCCCGGCGGCGATCATGGGGTCAAAGGCGGCGACCATGCCGTTGAGCACGCCTTTGATGTTGATATCGATGCAGCGTTCCCAGGCGGGGTAGGCGGCTTCGTGATCGGAGAAGAACGCCAGCGGCATGATCCCGGCGTTGTTCATCATCACATCGACCGCGCCATAGGTCTCCAGCGCTTTGGCGACGAGCGCTTTGACGGCGGCGAGATCGCGCACGTCGACCGCGACGGCCTGTGCGGTGCCGCCATCAGCGGTGATGCCATCGGCCACGGCCTGCGCGGCGGCGAGGTCGATATCGCCGCATGTGACTTTCGCGCCGAGGGCAGCGGCCTTTTGCGAAACGAGGCGGCCGAAGCCGCCACCGGCACCGGTGATGACGATGGATTTGCCGGCGATGTGGTTGGTCATGGGCTCTCCGAGAGTATGGTGCGTTTCGGAGAGGGTGTATCAGGGTTGCGCGGAGGCGGCGAGCGTCGCGCCGTCCGTGGTCGGCAGCGACCAGATCACGACATTGGTGATCATGACCGCCGCGAGCACGGCCATGAGCGACGGGCGCTGGCGTTCGCCGCGCCGCCACAGGAACACCGCGCCCGCGACGAGCGCGAGCGCGGTGAGCATGGCGAGCGAGAGGGCGGCGTCGGTCATCGTCGCTGGCAGGCGGAAGGGTTCAGGACTTGAACAGGCCGGAAGCGAGGCTGCCGAGGCCGCCGAGCGGGTTCCCGCCGGCTTCGCCTTCGCCGGTCCCGCCGCCGAGGAAACCGCTGACGACCTTCATCACGTCGGGATGCTCGCCGAGCATCGAAGCGAACGAGCCGAGCGAGCCCTCGCCGCCGATGTGGCCGACGATCTGCTGGAGGATGCCCGCATCGATGCCGGTGTTGGCGGCGGCGGTTTCGACCGTGTCGCCCGGGGCGCTGTGCCCGGCGGCGAGTGCGGCGATGGCGGATTCGGCAGTGCTGGGATCGATCCCGACTTTGGCGGCGAGGTTCTTGATATCGACGTTGCTGCTGATCTGGCCGAGAATCTGGTCAAAAATGCTCATGGGCTGAACTCCGTGGAGGGACGCCGGCGGAGCCTAGCTTGCTTGGTGCAGGGACGCCACCCGGCAGACAGACCGAAACGGCCCGAACGGGCTAGCTTATGACATGGCGAGGTGACTGCGACAGCGAACCAGGGATGACCATTGCTTCACGCCGGAGGGCCGCCTCTTTCACCCCTGCGCGGCCTTGATCAGCGCGCGGTCGATCGCTTTGGCTGACTGGTAGCCGGGGCGGGTGCGCAGTCGCTCGGCGTAGGCGACGAAGGCGGGGCGCGGAGGAATCGAGCCGAAGTTGAGCGCCCAATCGACCTGGCTGCCCACATAGACATCGGCCATGGTGAAACGCGCGCCGCACACCCAATCGCGGCCCGAGAGCAAGCCTTCGAGCGTGTCGATGGTGCGTTCGTAACTGCCGAAGCCGGCCATGCCTTGCTTGCCCTCGGGCACTTCCCAGCCCATCGCGCGGCTGACGACAGCTTGTTCGAGCGGCCCCGCGCCAAAGAACAGCCAGCGGTGATAGTCGGCCTTCTCCGCCCCTTGCGGCAGCAGCCCGGCTTCGGGGTGCACATCGGCAAGATAGGCACAGATGGCAGCGCATTCAGTGATCACACGGTCACCCTCGGGGGCGTGATGGATCAGTGTGGGCACTTTGTTCATCGGGTTGGCGGCGGCCAGTTCGGGCGGGCGATTGGCCCAGTCGACCAGCACCTGCTCGTAGTCCGCGCCCGCCTCATGCAGCGCCCAACGTGCGATCTGTCCGCGCGACATGGGAACCGTGAAGAAGGTGTAGTCTGCCATGATCAGGCTCCTCTTTGCCCTACAAGCGCGAAACCCGCGCCCTGCGGATCGATTCCGATCACCGTCCAGTCGCCGCCCGGGACCTCGTTGGGTCCGCGCAGCACTTGCCCGCCGCCTGCGGTGACCGCTGCAGCGGCGCGGTCGATATCGGAGACCCGGATGTAGAAAGTCCAGCCCGGGCGGGTCCAGCCGGGAGGTGCCTGCATGACCGCGCCGATATCGACGCCGTTCTGGTCGATGAAGCAATAGTCGCCGAGTTCGCCCATCGGCATCGATCGCGCGAATTCAAAACCGAAATGGCGCGCGTAGAAGTCCTTCGCCGCGCCGAGATCGGTGGTGGCCAGTTCGTTCCACGAGATGTGCTGCGGCGTAGTGCGATCATAGACCGTGCTCACCGCATCGGGCATGTCTGGCGGCGGGACCGGTCGCATCAGATAGAACGGGGCGCCCTGTGGATCGGTGACCATGGCGATGCGACCTTGCGGAATATCCATCGGCGGCATGAGCTGCCGACCGCCCTCGGCGAGAATCGCGGCGGCCGTCGCATCGACATCCTCGGTATGGAAGTAGGCGATCCAAGCAGGGTGCGCGCCCTCGGCCATCATCGCGGCTGATATCTGCAGGGCGCCGCCGTTCGCGCCGCCATCATCGCGCAGGATCATGCGGTATTCGCCGTCAACCGGCTGCGAGCCCGGTCCAGCGATCTGCCAGCCGGTGACCGCGTGGTAAAAGGCGTTCGCCCCCTCCAGATCGGGGGTCATCAGTTCGTACCAGATGAAGCTGCAGGAGGTGGTCATGTGTTGTCTCCCATCCACAACAGTTGTTCGAAACCGCCCGCGATCATGCGACGGGAATTGAACATCTTCATATCACCCACATCGGCTATGCGCGGATCCTCGAACACGGTCTTGTTACCGGCATCGCGCACTTCGCGGTTGGGCCAGACGATCAACGAGAACACGATGTTCTCGCCCGGCTCTGCCGCGACGGCCCGGTGGAAATCGGTGAGCTTGCCGTGAGGCACATCCGCACCCCAGCTTTCCATCACCTGCGTCGCGCCGTGCTCCAAAAACAGCCGTCCGACTTTTTCCGCCATCGCGGCATAATCGGCGCGGCGCGCCTCGGGAACCGGGATCACGAAACCGTCGATCCAAGCATTTGGCCGGTTCATGGCGCGGTCTCCTCTCCATCGCGGTGAAACAGCAGGGTGAAATAGCGGCGCAAGTGGGCAAGCTGTTCGCGCGCCAGATTGGCAGAGTTTTCTTCCGGCTGGGTCTTGGCCAGCACGAATGCGCCTTGGATGACAGCCTGGACATGGCGGGCAAGGCTCATGGCATTGGTGCCGGTCACCCCGCACTGGTGGATTGCGCAGGCAAGGTCGTCCTCCAGCGCGGCGGCGTTGCCCATAATGCTGGCCTCGCATGCCATGCGGATCGCGGCGCTGGAACGGAACGCCTCCTGAACCATGGTGCCGGCCACGCAACTGAAGCTTTCCACTTGCCCGCCGATGAGGGCCAAGCGCAAGTCGATATAGCCCAGCACCCGGTCCACCGGATCGGGCCGGGCATGATAGGGCGCTTCAGCAAAGAACGCACCGGTGCTGGCAGACCAATACTGCGCAGCAGCCACGCCAAGCGCCTCCTTTGACGGGAAGTGATGAAAAAACGCTCCCTTGGTCACCCCTGCTTCACCGCAGAGCTGGTCCACCGAGGTCGCGGCAAAGCCCTGCGCGCGCACCAGCAGTACCGCAGCATCCAGCAGTTTTTCGCGCGCGGTGACGGCCGGTGGGCGAAAGGGGCGTTTCGGAATCATCACCATCAATATACCAACCGGTTGGTATGGTGCAAGGAGTGCGCGACGATATGCCCTTGGCTGAGATCCGCGGGGCACCCGCAATCGGGGAACTTGAAGAGTTTCAGCCCGCCGCGTGGTCTGGCAGGATGCGCCGCATCAACGCCGCTTCGCGCCCCGCCACAGCATTCCACGAGGACCGCGCGGTGACGCGCGCGTGCCAGGCGGCCGTCTTGGGATAGGCCGCCGCGTTCGGACCGTACCCGACATAGGCCAGCGTGCAGAGCATTGAGGCGACGGTGATATCGGCGATCGAGAACGCATTCCCCACCAGCCAGCCGGCCTCCGGGGCAACGCTTTCGATGTACTCGAAAATGCGCGGCAGTTCCGCCTCGCCCTCAAGCGCGAGGGCCTCATCTCCGGGCTTGCCGAGCAGTTTGGGGCCGACCAGCCGATTGAACAGGATCTTGAGGCCCGAAACCGCGAAGATCGTATCGCCGAACTCGTCGAACCACATGGCCTGGCCTCGCGCCTTCGGATCTGCGGGGATCAGCGACGGATCGGGATATTGCGCATCAAGGTACACCACGATTGCGGTCGAATCGGGGAGAATAAACCCGTCGTCATCAAGCACCGGAATCTTGGCAAAAGGGCTGACCGCGAGAAATTCGGGATCGGTGCTGCCCGGCCCGCCGCGCGCAGCGGTGTATTCCAACCCTTTTTCCGCCAGCACCACTGCGGCTTTGCGCACGAACGGCGACAGCAGGGCCCCATACAATTTCATAGCATTTCGCTCCCCAGCCGAGTCTGCACGCAAAGCTTATTGCAGCCTTTCGCAGGCCCGTATAGGCGATGGGGTGATGACCGATATTCCGAACATGCAGGCCGACACTCGCGCCACCACCGTCCTTGCCGCCCCCGATACCACGCTCAGCGTGCGGGAGACCTTTGGCATCCCCATCGACATGACCGTTCCGGCCTTCTCGGTCGCTGACGAGCGTGTGCCCGATATCGATCCCAACTACGTGTTCGATCCGGATACCACGCTGGCGATCCTCGCGGGCTTTGCACACAATCGCCGTGTGATGGTGCAGGGCTATCATGGCACCGGCAAATCGACGCACATCGAGCAGGTGGCCGCCCGCCTCAAGTGGCCGTGCATCCGCATCAACCTCGATGCACATATCAGCCGAATCGACCTGATCGGCCGCGACGCGATCGTGCTGCGCGACGGGCTGCAAGTGACCGAGTTCCGCGAAGGCCTGCTGCCTTGGGCATTGCAGACACCGACCGCGCTGGTGTTCGACGAATATGACGCAGGCCGTCCGGACGTGATGTTCGTGATCCAGCGCGTGCTGGAAACCGAAGGCAAGCTCACGCTGCTCGACCAGAACCGCGTGATCCGCCCCAACCCGTGGTTCCGCCTCTTCGCCACTGCCAATACCGTGGGCCTTGGCGATACGAGCGGGCTCTATCACGGCACGCAGGCGATCAATCAAGGCCAGATGGACCGCTGGAACATCGTCGTCGGGCTGAACTACCTGCCCGCGCCGACCGAGGTCCAGATCGTGACCAGCAAGGTGCCAGGGCTTGATGCCAAGACCGCTGGCGATATGGTCCGTGTGGCCGACCTCAGCCGCAAGGGCTTCATCAACGGCGATATCTCGACCGTGATGAGCCCGCGCACCGTGATCAGCTGGGCGCAAAACGCCGCGATCTTCGGCGACACCGGCTTCGCCTTCCGCCTCTCGTTCCTCAACAAGTGTGACGAGACCGAGCGGGTGCTGGTGGCCGAGTACTACCAGCGCGTGTTCGGCAAGGACCTGCCGGAGAGCGTGGTGGGGAAGTAGGTAAGGTTTTTACGAACCTGGCCAGACCATGCCCCGTGCCCAGTCGCGGCGACCGATGAGTTTCGCAAGGATAAATTGCTCCTAAGTTGGGTTCATGCCCGTGCCGAGATCGCGGCTTGGCTGAATCGCTGCCACGTGAAGAGACCACTCTCGTCGCGTTGCCAGGAACAGCCGGCGGCGTCTTTCGCCGAAATGTTTCGCAATGGCCTGCCACGTTGCGTCCCACGGGCGCGAAAAAGCAGCCCTTTGCTTCAATCGCACCCAAGTCCAGAAAAGCGGTTCGGCACTGCCCCCCGGGGGGGGGAAGGCAGAGGGCAGAGCACAAATCATCGCCAAATTCGAGCAGTCTCGGCTTGGTTCGATCAGGCGCAATCTGCCATTCCCTGCCCACGCAAAAAGTTTCCCCTTCTTCTTTGTAAGCTGACAATTGGCGCCTCCTGCTTCCAAGCAGGGCACCACAGGTTGGGTTTGAACCTGTCGGGGGCCTTTCGGGGAGAGGTCGTGCCGTGCCTAAAATTGCCTACTTTGTCGTTGCAGGCCAAAGCCTTGCGGACGCTTGGTTCACCCAACCAGGCGTTCTTGCGGCGTTCAAGCACGAGTTCATCGCCAAAAACCCCCAGTATGATGATGTTCAGTACTACGATGCGGCCGTCGGGGGGTCGGCAATGCTCAAAGGCAGTGCGGACCTCAACTACACCGACTCCAAAGATCCCGCCACGCTTTCAAATTATTGGTACAACGAGACGACCAAGACTAACGGCCCCAAATTGGATCAGTTCGAAAGCAGATTACACGCGTGGGCGACGGGCAAGTCGGTACTCGGCGTTATCTGGGATCAAGGCCAGGCAGACACCCGATACGTGATCGACGCCGCCAAGGCCGCCACGTACACCGAAGGTCTCGACTACGTCTTGAAAAAGCTTTTGACCGCGAGCGGAGCCTCAAAGGTCTATATTGAGGCTTTTGGAGACAGAGCGGTCTATTCCGCCCGTCTTCATGCTGGCCAGGATCTGATGCACCAGATCCAGCAAGAATTTGCCGCTCGACATGATTATGCGCGGCTTGTCACAGCAACGTATGACTTGCCGCTGACGAACACGGTCCACCTCACCAATCCATCGGCGATCACCGCAGCCAAGCGCATGGCCGACGCAATCAGCACGGGCATCGTCAGCCCGATTCTAGATCACGCGACCATGGCAAAAGACGGA
>CANFIV010000021.1 GCA_947446935.1 Sphingomonadaceae bacterium
CTGTCGATCTGCGCATGCTGCGTCCGCTGGCGCAGAAGGACCGGATCATCGCCGTGCAGCTGCGCGGCCAGATGAACGGCATCAACAAGCTGAACCCCGATGGCAGCCGCTATGGCTACCGCGCCTCGGCTGCCTATGTCGACAAGTTTGCCGATGACACCTTCGGCCTCGCGCTCGGCGTCTCGGTCACCGACGCGCCTTCGCAGGACGAGCGCTACAACGCATGGGGCTTCCCCAATGGCGGTTCGACCGGCGGCGCGTTGCTGCTCGGCGGTGCCAAGCCCTATGTCCAGTCGAACAAGCTGAAGCGCTACGGCGCAGTCGCGACGCTCGAGTATCAGCCGAGCGACAACTTCCACTCTACGCTCGACCTGCTCTATTCAAAGTTTAAGGAAACGCAGCACCTCCGCGGCATCGAGTTCCCGCTCGCGCCGGACTGGGGCTCGGGCGCCACTGTGCAGCCGGGTTACAAGGTCGAGAACGGCCTCGTCACTGACGTGACTTTCACCGGCGTCCATGCCGTGCAGCGCAACGATCTCAACAAGCGCGAAGCCGACAACTTTTCGGTGGGCTGGAACAACGTCATCGGCATTGGTGACAAGGCCCACCTGACGCTCGACGCAAGCTACAGCCACGCCAAGCGCACCGACTTCCTGCTCGAAACTTATACCGGTTCGGGCTATCAGACCGGCGGTCCGTCGGACACGGTGCACGCTGTGGCAAATCCCAACGGCACCTTCGATCTGAACACCACGATCGACTACACCGACCGCGGCATCTTCGGCATCACCGATCCGCGCGGTTGGGGCTACAACGGCACAACTGCGGTTGTTCAGGCGGGCTTCCTCAACAAGCCGAGCTTCAAGGACGATCTGGCCGCTCTGCGTGCCAGCCTGGACGGCGAGTTTGGCAGCGGGCTGCTGCACGGCTGGGAAGTCGGTGTGAACTACAGCCACCGCAAGAAGACCTCGAACTTCCTGTCGTACTTCCTCTGCCCCAAGGGCACCGGCACTAACTGCACGGTCTCGAGCGGCACGACGACGTTTGCCCCGATCCCGGACGCTGCTGTCATCGGCAAGGTTCCGCTCGCCTATCTCGGCGTGCCGAACATGCTCGCGCTCAATCCGATGTACCTCTACAACAACAGCCTGCAGTCGGTTTACGACAACCGTCCGGTCTCGCTGGTGCGTGACAACTCGGTGACCGAGAACGTCTTCACCGGCTATGCCCTGCTCAAGCTCGATGGGGACATCGGCGGCAAGTCGGTTACCGGCTCGATCGGCGTGCAGATCGTGCACACGGATCAGAGCTCGGACGGTTCGATTTCGAACTTCAGCAACGGTGTGGTCAGCATCTATCCCGCCACCGGCGGTGACAAGTACTGGCGCTTCCTGCCGAGCGCCAACGTCTCGGTCGAAGTGGCCAATGCCAGCTACATCAAGCTGGCCAGCTCGATCACCATGGTCCGCCCGCGTCTCGATCAGGAGCGTGTGAACCAGGAATTCGGAATCAACCCGACCAAGATTGGTTCGAACGATCCGGCCAACAGCGTGTTCTCGTCAAACGGCGGCAACCCGCTGCTGCGCCCCTATCGCTCGGTCAATGCCGACGTGTCTTTCGAGCACTATTTCCCCAAGGGGGGCTACATCTCCCTTGCGGGTTACTACAAGCACCTGACCGAGTTCGTTGATCCCAACAACAGCTTCATCTATGACTTCAAGGCGGCTGTCGTCGGCCTGACGCCGGCACAGCAGGCGGCAATCGGCACCACGCTTGGTCTGGTCCACGCACCGGCCAACAACGGCAAGGGCAACCTTAAGGGCTTCGAAGCGACACTTTCGCTGCCGTTCGGTCTGCTCAACGAATCGCTCGATGGCTTCGGGTTCTTCGGCAGCGCTTCGTACACGGACAGCAAGATCACGCTCGGCAGCAACCCGACCAGCCCGATCACACTTCCGGGGCTTTCGGATTGGGTCGGCAACGCCTCGCTCTTCTACGAAAAGCACGGCTTCCAGATCCGTGGCAGCTATCGCTACCGTTCGACCTTCATCGCTGAAGTCGCGGGTCTGTCGGCCAACCCGACCTACCGCCAGGCCAAGGCAGAAGGCATTCTTGATGCGCAGATCGGCTATGAGTTCCAGCCCGGTTCGACGCTTGCGGGGCTTTCGATCCTGTTCCAGGCCAAGAACCTGACCGATCGTCCGTTCATCACCTATCAGAACAACGATCCGCGTCAGGTGATCGATTACCAGCGCTATGGTCGCGATTACTACGTCGGTATCAGCTATAAGTTCTGATCCTAGAAGTTGGAACCGACCGGGTGGCTTGGCAGCAAGCTCCCCGGTCGGTACCCTCCGTTCAATGTGTAACAAGACACCATTGCAGCGCCAGCAAGAGCCTGATGTCTCTGCGGCGCGAGCGCGGAGTTGGCCATGAATGACGCTGAGGCGCAGGGGCAGAAGCCGGTCCGCATCGTTGTTGCCGGCGGCGGTACTGCGGGCTGGATGACCGCAGCCGCGCTTGGCCACTTCCTCGACACCGGCTTTACTGTTCACCTCATAGAATCCGAGGAAATCGGAACAATCGGTGTGGGCGAGGCCACAATCCCGCAAATCCGCATGTTCAACCAGGCGCTCGGCATCGACGAGGATGCCTTCATCCGTGCCACACAGGCGACCTTCAAGCTCGCCATCGAATTCGTGAACTGGTCACACCCCGGCAGCCGCTACATGCATGCTTTCGGCGATGTCGGTCGGGACGTGGGCCTTTGCGCCTTTCGCCACTACTGGTCCCGCGCGCACCGTCTCGGGATGGCCGGGCCGGTCGATGACTACGCGATCAATGCGGTCGCGGCGCGGATGGGCCGCATGCACCGTGGTCAGCCGCTGACCTCAAGCCATGTTCCGGCCATGCCGCATGCCTTCCATTTCGACGCCGGGCTCTATGCGGCGTTCTTGCGTGAATTTGCCGAAGCACGCGGTGTTGTGCGCCGCGAGGGCATGATCGCCGAAGTGCGGCGCGATGGCGAAACCGGCGACGTGACCGCGCTGCAACTGGTCTCGGGCGAAGTTCTCGAAGGTGACCTGTTCATCGATTGCACCGGCTTTCGCGCGCTGCTGATCGGTCAGGCAATGGGCAGCGGCTATGTCGACTGGACGCATTGGCTCCCTTGCGACCGCGCGCTTGCGGTGCCGAGCGGTCGCGTGGAGGATTTCACGCCATACACCCGTTCAACCGCCCACGAGGCAGGCTGGCAATGGCGCATTCCGCTGCAGCATCGCACCGGCAACGGCCGTGTCTATTGCAGCGCATTCACCAGCGACGACGAAGCGGCGGACAGCCTGATTGCCCACCTCGATGCGCCGGCACTCGCCGATCCGCGCCCGATCCGTTTCACCACCGGGCGGCGGCAGGAAGCTTGGCGGGGCAATGTGATCGCAGTGGGCCTCTCCAGCGGATTTCTCGAGCCGCTCGAGTCCACCAGCATCCACCTGATACAATCGGCGATCTCGCGCATCCTTAAATTCATGCCGGGCAAAGTGCAGGCCCAGGCCGACCGCGACGAGTACAACCGACAATTCACGTTCGAGATGGAGCGCATCCGCGACTTCATCATCCTGCACTACACCGCCAACCAGCGAGACGAGCCCTTCTGGCGCGCCTGCAGCGAAATGGCGCTGCCAGACAGCCTTTCCGCCCGGATCGAGTTGTTTCGCGCCAACGGCCACATCTTCCGCGATGGCGAGGAACTGTTCAGCGAGGTGGGCTGGTTTCAGGTCCTTGCCGGGCAGGGGATCATCCCGGCCGGCAGTCACGCGCTTGCCGAAACGATTTCCGAGGCGGATCTCAAAGGCTATCTAGACACGCTCGGCGCGCTCTATCGGCGCGAGGCTGAACGGTATCAGGGCCATGCCGAATTTATTGCGCGGCACTGTGCTTCGCCCCCGCTTGATTTTGGTGCGGCGGCGTGACTCACCGCTTTGCCCTTTCCCTTGCGCTGCTCGCAGCCGCCCCGTTGCCTTTATCGGCGCAGGATTACCGCGCCCGTCCGGCTGCGGGTGAGACGATCTATTTCGTGCTGCCCGATCGCTTCGAGAACGGCGATACCGCCAACGATCGCGGCGGATACAAGGGCGACAGGCTCTCGACTGGATTCGATCCCGCCGCCAAGGGTTTCTACCACGGCGGCGATCTCAAGGGCCTGACCGCACGGCTCGATTATGTAAAGGGTCTTGGCGCGACAGCCGTCTGGGTCGGGCCGATCTTCAAAAATAAACCGGTGCAGGGGCCCCCGGGGAAGGAAAGCGCCGGCTTTCACGGCTACTGGGTCACCGATTTCAGCCGGGTTGATCCGCATTTCGGCACCAATGCCGAATTCAAGGCCTTCGTCGATGCCGCGCATGCGCGAGGGCTCAAGGTCTATATGGACATCATCGCCAATCACACGGCCGATGTGATCCGGTACCGCGAGCAGGACGGAACGATACCGTTGCCTTATCGCAGCCGTGCCGACTTTCCTTATTCACGACGGGGCGGCTCGGGCGGGCCGGCAATCAATACCGGCTTTGCAGGCGATGCCGATTCCTCACCCACCAATTTCGCGCATCTGACCGATCCGGCCTATGCCTACACGCCCTTCGTCCCGGAGGGCGAGCGTCATGTCAAAGGGCCGGACTGGCTCAACGATCCGATCTGGTATCATAATCGCGGCAATTCGACTTTCACCGGCGAAAGCGCCCGCTTTGGCGACTTCGCCGGGCTCGATGACCTGTTCACCGAAAATCCCCGTGTGCGCGAAGGCATGATCGCGATCTATGCCAAGTGGATCGAGGATTTCGGGATCGACGGCTACCGCATCGATACCGCGCGCCATGTCGATCCGGGCTTCTGGCAAGCCTTCATTCCGGCAATGCTGCAGATTGCGCACGCGCGCGGCATTCCCAATTTTGCGATCTTCGGGGAAGTCGCGCGCGAGGAGTCCGGCAACGGCTATATTGCGCAATATACCCGTCGGGACGGCTATCCCGGCGTGCTCGATTTCGCATTCCAAAGCTCGGTGCGCGCGGTGCTTGGCAAGGGCGCGGGCACGCATGTGCTGGCCGAACTGTTCGATGGCGACGTGCTCTATGAGGGCGGCGAGGCGGCGGCGCTCGCCATGCCGACGTTCCTCGGCAATCATGACATGGGCCGGTTTTCCACCCTGGTGCGCAAGGATCGTCCCGGTATTTCTAATGCTGAACTGCAAGCCCGGGTCAGCCTCGCGCATGTCATGCTGATGATGCTGCGGGGGTCGCCGGTGATCTATTATGGCGACGAGCAGGGCTTTATCGGCGACGGCAACGACAACGATGCGCGTGAGGACATGTTTGCCGGGCAAGTCGCAAGCTACAACGACAACGCGCTACTTGGCACAGCCCAGACAGCCAGCGCAGGGCATTTCGATCCGGCGCATCCGTATTACCGTTTGATCGCCCAGCTTGCCGTTTTGCGTCAGGCTCACCCGGCGCTCGCACGCGGCAAGCAGCTGGTTCGTGGCTATGATGACAAACCGGGCCTGTTCAGCGTGTCCCGCTTCGATTCCGTGACCGGCGCCGAATATCTGATCGCCTTCAACACCGGCGACGTACCAATCCGCGCCGCCAGTGTGATAGGGACCGATGCGGACGCGCTCGAAACGCTGTTCGGATCGTGCCCTCCGCGGGTTTCCGCGCCGGGTAGTGTCCTGCTCGATCTTCCCGCTTTCGGCAGCGCAGTCTGCCGCGTCATCCCGTCCTCCCCCGTAATGCAGCCTCACTCATGACCCAACCCAAACGCATTCCCAAGATCAAACCCGAGACCGCAGACGTGCCATGGTGGCGCGGCGCGGCGATTTATCAGATCTATCCGCGCAGCTTCTGCGACGCCAACGGCGACGGAATCGGCGATTTGCCGGGCATCACGGCAAAGCTCGATCATGTCGCCGCGCTCGGCGTTGACGCGATCTGGGTATCGCCGTTCTTTACCTCTCCGATGCATGATTTCGGCTATGATGTGGCCGACTATTGCGATGTCGATCCGATCTTCGGCACGCTGGAAGATTTCGATCGCATGGTCGTGCGCGCGCATGAGCTTGGCCTCAAGGTCACGATCGATCAGGTTTATGCGCATACCTCGGACCAGCATCCGTGGTTCGAGGAAAGCCGGCAAAGCCGCGACAACCCGCACGCCGATTGGTATGTCTGGGCTGATCCGCAGGAGGATGGTTCGCCGCCATCCAATTGGCAATCAGTGTTCGGCGGCCCGGCCTGGACTTGGGATGCGCGCCGCTGCCAATATTACATGCACAACTTCCTCTCCAGCCAGCCGCAGATCAATGCGCACAATCCGGCGGTGCAGGAGGCCTTGCTGGCCGTGATGCAGTTCTGGCTCGACCGCGGCGTCGATGGTTTCCGCATCGATGCGCTCAATTTTCTGATGCACGACCCAGCGATGCGCAACAATCCGCCAGCACCTTATGATGGCCGGCGGCGCACTCGCCCGTTCGATTACCAGCTCAAGGTCTACAACCAGTCACACCCCGATATCGTGCGCTTCATCGAACGGCTGCGCGCGCTGTGTGATCGCTATGGCGCGGTGTTTACGCTGGCCGAGGTCGGCGGCGATTTTGCCGAGACCGAGATGCAGGAGTTCACTGCAGGCGATCACCGGCTGAACAGCGCCTATGGATTTGAATTCCTCTACGCGCCCGAACTCACCCCCGAACTGGTTCGCGATACCTTCGCCAAGTGGCCCGATACGCCGGGGACCGGCTGGCCGAGCTGGGCGTTCGAAAACCACGACGCGCCGCGCGCGCTTTCGCGCTGGTGCAAGCCTGATGATGCCGAGGCCTTCGCGCGCCTAAAGATGATGCTGCTCGCGAGCTTGCGGGGCAATATCATCCTCTATCAGGGTGAGGAGTTGGGCCTTACCCAGGTCGAGATTCCTTTCGAACAAATTCAGGACCCCGAGGCGATCGCCAACTGGCCGCTGACGCTTTCGCGCGATGGCGCGCGCACGCCGTTGCCATGGCAGGCGCAAAGCGAGCAGGGCGGTTTCTCCACGGCCAAGCCATGGCTACCGCTGGGCGAAGACAATATGGCCCGCGCGGTCGATCGGCAGCAGGCCGATCCCCACTCGCTGCTGCATTTCACACAGAGCCTGTTGGCCTTGCGCGCAGCGCATCCGGCCCTGCGTCTCGGCGATTTCGCCGTGATCCACGCAGGGGCCGAGGTCCTTGCATTCCGGCGCGAAAGCGAAGGCACCAGCGTGATCGGTGTTTTCAACATGGCAGGCCGTACCGCTGGGTGGCCTGCGGGAGTTCCGATTTCCGGCGCAATTCTGTCTGCCACCAACGGTGCGGCCCCGGGACAATTGCCGCCATTTGCCGCCATACTGATCGAAGAAAGAGACTGACATGCGCCCCTTGAAGTGCCTCGTCCCCGCCTTTGCCCTGGCACTGGCGGCAGGAGCCCCTTTGCCTGCAGCGGCAGATACCGCAAACCCCGCAGTCACCGCCGCATCGCCCGACGGCACGCTGGTTCTGACTGTCTCCACCGACAGCAGCAGCCGGCCAACCTGGTCGCTTTCTCGCAAAGGGAAGCTGCTGATCGGCACGTCCAAGCTCGGCTTCACGCTCACCGACGGCCTCAACATGGTGCGCGGTTTCCGGATTGTTGGTTCCGATACCGCGAGTGCCAACGAGACATGGGAGCAGCCCTGGGGCGAGCGCCGCTTCGTAACCGACAAGCACAACGAAGTGCTGGTACGCTTCCAGCAGAACGACGAATACGGCAATCGGCAAATGAATGTGCGCTTCCGCCTGTTCGATAACGGGTTTGGCTTGCGCTACGAACTGCCCGAGCAGCCCGGGCTCAAGACCATGAAAATCGCCGACGAATGGACGGAGTTCAACGTCGCGCAACTCGGTACAGCGTGGTGGGTCACTGGCCTTGAGTGGAACCGGGAAGAGCAGGTCTACCAGCGCACGCCGATTGACAGCGTGGCAACAGCCCAGACCCCGATCACCATGCGCCTCGACGATGGCACCCACCTAGCGTTTCACGAGGCCGCGCTGGTCGATTATTCGGCGATGAATTTCAAGCGTGCCGAAGGCCAGCTGTTCCGCTCGACGCTTTCGCCGTCTTCGCGCGGTGCAAGCGTGATCCGCGATCTGCCGTTCAACACCCCCTGGCGCACAATCCGCATCGCCGACAGCGCGGCCGGCATCGTCGAGAACGACCTCGAGCTCAACCTCAACGAGCCCAACAAGCTCGGCAATGTTAGCTGGTTCAAGCCGATGAAGTATGTCGGTATCTGGTGGGGCATGATCCGCGGCGACTGGAGCTGGGCCGAAGGCCCGCGCCATGGAGCCACCACCACGCGCGCCAAGCAATATATCGATTTTGCCGCGCAGCATGGCTTTGGCGGCGTTCTCGTCGAAGGCTGGGACAAGGGCTGGAATCACGACTGGTTCGGCCATGGGCAGGAATTCAGTTACACCGAGGCGGTGCCCGATTTCGATCTCAAGGCCGTCACCGCCTATGCCGCCTCGAAGAAGGTTCAACTGATCGGCCACAACGAAACGGGCGGTAATATCGCAAACTACGAAGCGCAGCTTGAAGATGCGATGAAGCTCTACCAGTCACTCGGCATGCATTCGGTCAAGACCGGCTATGTTGCCGATGCGGGCGGGATCATCGCCCCCGGTGACAAGCCGGGCGAAGTCCGGATGGAATTTCACGACGGCCAGCGACAAGTGCAGCACCATCTCAAGGTGGTGGAGGCCGCCGCCAAGTATCAAGTCGCCATCGACGCGCACGAGCCGGTCAAGGATACGGGCCTGCGCCGTACCTATCCCAACTGGATTGACCGCGAAGGTGCGCGCGGCATGGAATACAACGCGTGGGGTGCCTTCGCCAACGGGCCGAACCACGAACCGACCTTGGTCTATACGCGCATGCTTTCGGGGCCCATGGACTTCACGCCCGGCGTGCTGAGCCTCGAAGGTGCCAATCATGCGCCGCTCGCCTCCACGCTTGCCAAGCAACTCGGGCTCTATCTTGCGATCTATTCGCCGATCCAGATGGCGGCCGATTTTGTCGAGACTCTCGCCAAATATCCGAAGGAGCTCGATTTCATCAGCAAAGTGCCGGCGGACTGGTCTGAAAGCCACCTCATCGCGGGTGAAGTGGGCGACTATGCGATTTTCGCGCGCAAGGATCGGAACAGTGCGGACTGGTACGTCGGCGGGGTCAATGGTTCCGCAGCACGCGATGTCACACTCTCGATGGATTTCCTCGATCCGGGCAAGACCTACACCGCCACGGTCTACAAGGACGGGGAGGGGGCGACCTACCTAACCGACGCGCGGCACAATATTGCCTATACCACGCTGACGCTGCGCAAGGGCGACAAGGTACCGCTGTGGCTGGCGGCGGGTGGCGGCGCGGCGATCCGGCTCCATCCGGGCAAATGACCGTGCGCGCGCTTCTCGCCTTGCTGGTTTCGCTCTTGCTCGGGCTTCCGGCCGCTGCGCAGGATATGGGACGCCGCATAGAATATACCGAGGTGCGCGCGGCGGGGCTGCAAGTCCAAAGGCTGACGATCTGGCTGCCACCGGGCTATGATGCGGCGGAAAGACGATACCCGGTGCTCTACATGCACGATGGGCACAACCTGTTCGACCTCGCCAATTCCAACTTCCACAAGATCTGGGCCGCGGACAAGGCCATGCTCGCGGTGATGGCCAAGGGTGTCGAACCGCGCATCATCGTGGGGATATGGGCTCCCGGCAACGACCGCTTTCGGCAATACCTGCCTCGGCCCGTTTATGATGCCGCGCCGCCCGCGTTGCGGGCAAAAATGGACGCCATGACTGGTGGCCCAGTGATATCGGACGCTTACCTCGCCTGGCTTGCCGATACGCTCAAGCCATGGGTTGACCGCTCCTTCCGTACACGTCCCGGCAGAGAGGACACCGCCATCGCCGGTTCGAGCATGGGCGGGCTGATGAGCTGCTATGCCATCGCCGCGCGCCCGGATGTCTATGGGCAGGCCGCCTGCATCAGTTCGCACTGGCCGGCGGTCGGGCCGGAAACGGTGAAGGGCTTCGATCCCGATACGCTGGACGTATGGCTGGGCTTTCTGGATCACTCGCTGGGCGCGCCCAATGGTCGGCGCATCTGGATGGATCACGGGACCGCCACGCTCGATGTGTTTTATGCGCCTTACCAGATTCCGATTGATGCTCGCTTCGAAAAGCTCGGCTGGCAGCGCGGAGCGGACTTCGAAAGCCGGGTTTACCCCGGCGCTGAACACGAGGAAAATGCGTGGGCAGCCCGGTTGCCTGAAATTCTGAGCTGGCTCTTTCGGCGCTGAACCCGGCCAGAACGGCGGCAAAGCCGGCCTTGGACTCTTGTCCAACAGGATTCGCATACTTATGCGTGCTGAACCGCCGATAAAACAGGTCTAGGGGATGGTCGTGCCCGCGCCGCTGTCCGCTGGCCCTATCAGGAGTTCGCCGTTCATGGCCGAGACCAGCTGTTCCGCCCTGCTCCTGTTCGGCGCGACTGGCGATCTATCGCGGCGCATGCTGCTGCCCTCGCTCTATGCCCTGCATGAAGACGGGCTGATCGATCCGGGCCTTCGCATTGTCGGCACGGCACGCTCCGAACATGACGATGGCGAGTTCCGCGAGATGGCCCGCGCCGCGCTGGAAGAATTTCTTCCGGCAGACCGCAAGGACGAGACGCAGCTGGCCAGCTTTCTAAAGCGGCTCGAATATCAAACGCTCGATGCCTCAAAGCCCGAAGGCTTTGCCGGACTTGCCGAAAAGC
>CANFIV010000022.1 GCA_947446935.1 Sphingomonadaceae bacterium
ACCGGCATTGCGATCTACCGCTGGGATGTGGGCGATCACGAAGCCTCGATCGAAAACTGCGCCAAGATTGCGCAGGACATCGGGCCTATCGATATCGTGGTCAACAATGCGGGCGTTACCCGCGATGGCGTGCTCCACAAGATGTCGTTCGAGGACTGGAACGAGGTCATGCGGATCAACCTCGGCGGCTGCTTCAACATGGCCAAGGCCACCTTCCCCGGGATGCGCGAGCGTGGCTGGGGCCGCATCGTGAACATCGGCTCGATCAACGGGCAGGCCGGGCAATATGGCCAGGTCAACTACGCTGCGGCCAAGTCTGGCATCCACGGCTTTACCAAGGCGCTGGCGCAGGAAGGCGCCAAATATGGCGTGACGGTCAATGCGATCGCCCCGGGCTATATCGATACCGACATGGTGGCCGCCGTGCCCGCGCCGGTGCTCGAAAAGATCGTCGCCAAGATCCCGGTCGGCCGGCTTGGTCAGGCAGATGAGATCGCGCGCGGCGTGGTGTTCCTGACCTCGGAAGATGGCGGCTTCGTCACCGGCTCGACCATGAGCATCAACGGCGGGCAGCATATGTATTGATCGGTGGCTGCCCCGCACCTTCCGGAGCGGGCAGCACCGACGGTTCACTCTACGGCAATTCCCGCAACCTTCCAGCCATCCCCTTCAGAGGCCATCTGGAGTGTCTCCGTCACGCTGCTCTTGTTGCTGTAGCGGGCTTTGAACCTGATCACCCAATAGCCATTGGGCGGCGCAGCTGTGAAATCGACGGTCGCGAGTTCGCGCGATATCGGTTTGCCGACCCGGGCGCGCACAGATCGTGAAGCCTGCGCCCACCATTCGACCGTGTTGAGCAACTGGAACGATTTGTGTGTCGCCTGCCAGCTTGCGGTCCAGTCGTCGCGATCGATCATGGCAAGGAATCGCCGCGCAGCGTCTGTCGCAGCCGCCTCGCTGGCCGACGTAGGCGTGACCCCGACCGATGCACTCTGCGGCGCTGGAGCAATCCGCACGGCTTCGGACGGCACATGTGAGCCAGACTGGGCAATCAAGGCGAGCAGGGCAAGGCTGATGGTCATGGCAAGTCCTCCGACAATCCAGCCGGCGCGGCGCCAATTGCCATCGCTTCGGGCTGTCTGCGGGAACGGATGCGCCGTGGTGGTCGGGATGGCATCCCCGATTGCCTTGTCCCCCAGGAATTCGGGGGCACGTCCTTCGATCTGATGGAGCAGGCGCGCCGCTTCGCGGCTGCTCGATACGGACATCTTGCGCCGCGCGTCGCGCAGCCGTTCGTGGACGGTATGGACGGAAAGGCCAAGGTGGCGCGCAATGGACTTGGCATCGTGACCTCCGAGCAGAAGGCGCAGAGTTTCCTTCTCCTTTTCGGTGAGTGCCTGATATCCGCTCGACATTCCGCCGATCTAGAGACGCCGCATGTTGCGTGCCACCCCCAATAATTCGTATCCCCCGTTCATGCCCGTCCCCTACCATCCCCCCATCAAGCGCTCGGTCGAGATTGCCGGCCACAAGACCTCGATCAGCCTTGAACCGTTGTTCTGGGACATGCTGCGCTCAGCGGCTGACGATGAGAGGGTTCCGCTCAATGCGATTGTCGCGCGAATCGATATGGAGCGAATCGCAGCGGAAACCCCGCCGGGCCTCGCAGGTGCAATCCGCCTCTGGTTGGTCGCCCGGATGCAGGGGCCGCCAGCCTGAAATCAGCCCAGAGATCCGTTAGGCAGTGATCAATCGCCGCCGACGCGCTCCACATCCGCACCCAGCAGCGCAAACTTTTCCTCGAGCCGCTCGTAGCCCCGGTCCAGATGATAGAGCCGATGGACTTGCGTCTCACCCTCGGCCGCCAGGCCGGCGATGACGAGGCTCATCGATGCGCGCAGGTCTGTCGCCATGACCTCGGCACCGTGCATTTTGGCCACGCCATGGACGATCGCGGTGCGACCCTTGGTCTCGATATGCGCACCCATCCGGTTGAGCTCGGGCACATGCATGTAGCGATTCTCGAAGATCGTTTCGGTCAGCACGCTGGAACCATTGGCGAGGCACAGCATCGCCATGAGCTGGGCCTGCATGTCGGTCGCGAGGCCGGGGTACGGCGCGGTTGAAAGTGTGACCGGGCGCAGTGGGCCGTCACAGGCGACCCGCAGGCCGCCGCGAACAGCCTCGACCAGCACGCCCGCATCGCGCAGGGCCTGTACGGTTGCGGCCATGTCTTCGATCCGCGCGCCGGCAAGCGTGATATCGCCACCCGTGATCGCCGCGGCGCAGGCATAGCTGCCCGCCTCGATTCGGTCGGGCATGACCATGTAGGTTGCGCCATGTAGGCGCTGAACGCCGTGGATGGTCAGGTCTGAGCCCCCGATTCCCTCGATGTCCGCACCCATGGCGACCAGCAGGTTGCACAGGTCTACGATCTCGGGTTCGCGCGCCGCATTATGCAATGTGCTTGTTCCGCGCGCCAGAACGGCGGCCATCAGTGCATTTTCGGTCGCGCCGACCGAAACGATCGGGAAACTATAGTCGCCGCCGGGCAGGCCGCCATCCGGCGCGATGGCGCGGACGTAGCCAGCCGCCAGCTCGATCTTCGCGCCGAAGGCTTCCAGCGCCTTCAAGTGCAGGTCGATTGGGCGGTTGCCGATGGCGCACCCGCCGGGCAGCGAGACCGTAGCCTCGCCAGCCCGTGCCAGCAGCGGCCCCAGCACGAGGATCGAAGCGCGCATCTTGCGCACGAGATCATAGGGGGCGACGGTTGAGGTGAGGCGAGTCGCCTGCAGGGTCATGACCCTGCCGAAATCTTCGGGCCGCGCACCGGCAATCGATGTCGATATCCCAAATTGGTTCAGAAGATGCTGAAAACCATCAATATCTGCCAATCGCGGAAGGTTTCGCAGTGTCACAGGTTCGTCGGTAAGGAGGCTGCAAGGAAGTAG
Source organism: Sphingomonadaceae bacterium (assembly GCA_947446935.1). Taxonomy (GTDB): domain Bacteria; phylum Pseudomonadota; class Alphaproteobacteria; order Sphingomonadales; family Sphingomonadaceae; genus Novosphingobium. The sequence continues at coordinate 2,952 of CANFIV010000022.1, forward strand.
CGTTAAAGCTGCATTCTTCGCACCAGATACTGGAACCGTGCCGGAAAGGCGGTTACCGCCACGAATGATGATCTTGTCCATCGCGGTCGTTTAGCTTTTTTGCGAAACGGCGCAACTGGATCCAATGGATGGTGCATTTGGCCGGACGCCATACCAATATCGGCTGGCCAGACTTTAAGAGGAATATGTACCAGATGACCGAGAGCAGCGCGCGCAAGCCCATTCGCAAGGCTGTGTTTCCGGTGGCCGGCATGGGCACCCGCTTTTTGCCGGCGACCAAGGCAATTCCGAAAGAAATGCTGCCGATTATCGACCGTCCGCTGATCCAGTATGCCGTGGACGAGGCGCGCGAGGCTGGCATCGAACAGCTGATTTTCGTGACCGGACGCGGCAAGACCGCGATTGTCGAGCATTTCGATACCGCTTTCGAGCTCGAGCGGACGTTGACCGACCGCGGCAAGGATCTCACCATTCTTGAGCCGACACGGATATTGCCTGGCAATCTCGTCACCGTGCGCCAGCAAGTGCCCATGGGTCTCGGCCACGCCATTTGGTGCGCGCGCGCCATCGTGGGGGACGAGCCCTTCGCAATCTTCCTGCCCGACGAGCTGATGATCGGCACGCCGGGCTGCATGAAGGAAATGGTCGAAGCTTACCACGAGGTTGGCGGCAATCTCATCAGCGTTCTGGAAGTGCCGGAGGCGGAGGTTTCCAGCTACGGTGTGATCGCACCGGGCGCGCGCATCTCCCCCACGCTGACCGAAGTGACCGGGCTTGTCGAAAAGCCGAAGCGCGAGGAAGCACCTTCTAACCTGATCATTTCGGGCCGCTATATCCTGCAGCCTGAAGTGATGCGCACGCTCGAAAGCCAGGAAAAGGGTGCGGGCGGTGAAATCCAGCTGACCGACGCCATGGCCCGCATGATTGGCCAACAGCCGTTCCACGCCGTCACCTTCGGCGGGCGCCGCTTTGATTGCGGCAGCAAGACCGGCTTTGTCGAGGCAACGCTGGCGCTGGCGCTCGAGCGCCCGGATATGGCGGACGACGTCCGCGCAATCATGAATCGGCTTCTGGCGGAATAAGGTATTGGCCTAGGCGCCGTGCCTAGGCGGCCGCCCAGCGGAGTGGCAGGCGCTTGAGCCCACCGACAAACACGGATTTGGCGCGGGCGGGTTCGCCTGCCAGCTCGACCGATTGCAGGCGGTCGAGCAGCACCTCGAACAGGATGCGCATTTCGAGCCGGGCGAGGTGCAAGCCAAGACACTGGTGCGCGCCCGCGCCGAACGCCAGATGCCGATTGCCCTCGCGTGCAGCGTCGAAGCGGCGTGGATCTGGGAACTGCGCAGGGTCGTGGTTGGCGGCGACATAATTCAGCATCAGCCAGTCACCCGCAGCGATAGCCTGCCCGCCCAGCTCCGTATCGGTGGATGCCGTGCGCATGAAGTGCTGCACCGGCGTAGTCCAGCGGATGGCTTCCTCGACAATGCCAGGCAGCAGGCTGCGGTCTGCTTTCACCCGCGCGAATTGCTCTGGATCACGCGCCAGTGCCAGCATGGCGCCTGCGGTGGAGGCGCTGGTTGTGTCATGCCCGGCGCTGGCGGCGATGATGTAGTATCCGGCTGTGTCGCGATCATCCAGCGGAGCGCCGTCGATCAGCCCATTGGCAATTACTGTTGCGAGATCGTCTGTCGGGTTCTGTCGGCGATGGGCGGCCAGAGCTGTAAAATAGGCTTCGAAATCCTTCACCGCCCCGGCGACGATCTGGGTGATCATCTCCGGTGGCAGGTCCTTGATGCCCGACTGGTTAAGCTCCTCATCCTGCCCGCCGAACATCTGCTGGGTCAGCACCAGCATCCGCTGTTCGTCCTCCTCGGGCACCCCCAGGATCTGCATGACGACATGAAGCGGATAAGGCGATGAGACCAGCTTGGTGAAATCACCTTCGCCGCCGGCCGCGAGCAGGCGGTCAACAGCGGTATTCGCGATGCAGCGGATCCGGTCTTCAAGATTGCGCAGGTTCTTGGGCATGAACCATTCCTGCGTCAGGCGGCGCAGTTTGGGGTGGAGCGGTGCGTCCATCTGCACCAGCGATTGCACCAGGTGCGGGCTGCCGCCGGTGATGGCGCGGGCCAGTGCATCGGTGCTGCGCAAAGTGAAGACCGAGCTCTTGGGATGGTTGAGAAAGGTTGCGTTGTCCTTGCTCGCCGCCATGACCTCGTCGAAGCCGGTCACCAGCCAAAAGGGCTCGTGCAGGTCTGATGAGGATGTCACCCGGCCAACGGTCAAATCTTCGGCGCGCAACGCATCAAACTGATCCAGGAGCGGATCCCACGCAGCATAGGCGTTGGGGTCGATGACGGCCCGGCCAATCTCGTCGGGAATGATGCGGTCTGCGGTGGTAGCCATGGCAGTTTCCTCGAAGGCGTGGTTCAGGCGGTGGCGGCAGCGGCGGCCTTGTATTCATCACGCAGCAGGCGCTTGAACAGCTTGCCGGTGGGCTCGCGCGGAAGCTCTTCGCGAAAGTCGATCTGGCGCGGCATTTTGACGCGGCTGAGCTGCGGGGCGAGCCAGGCAGTGAGTTCCTCGGCGAGGGCTGGGCCGGCATCGGCAGGGTCCGCAGGCTGGATGATCGCGACGACTCGTTCCCCCATATCCGGGTCTGGCGCACCGATCACCGCAACATCGGCGACTTTGGGGTGTGTGACGAGCAAGCTTTCTATCTCTTGCGGGTAGATGTTGACCCCGCCCGAGATGATCATGAAGCTCTTGCGATCGGTGAGGTAGAGGTAACCCTCGTCATCTTCCCAGCCCACGTCGCCAAGGCTGGTCCAGCCATGCTTGTTGGTGGCATCGCGGGTCTTGTCGGGATCGTTGTGGTATTGGAAGGGGTTGCCGCCCTCGAAAAAAACCTGACCTTCGGTGCCGCGTGGCACCTCGTCGCCGGACTCATCGCAGATGCGGATCGTGCCAAGCAGCGCACGGCCGACCGAGCCCGGGCGCGCCAGCCATTCGGGGCTGGAGATGAATGTGAAGCCGTTGCCTTCGGTGCCCGCATAGTACTCGTTGAGCACCGGGCCCCACCATTTGATCATCGCCTGCTTGACCGGGACGGGGCAAGGCGCAGCTGCATGGATCGCCCCGCGCAGAGAGGAGATGTCGTAGCGGTTGCGCACCTCTTCGGGCAGCTTGAGCATGCGCACGAAATGGGTCGGCACCCACTGGCTATCGGTAACGCGGTATTGCTCGATCGCCTGCAGGGCCTTTTCGGCATCGAACTTTTCCATGCAGACGACTGTGCCGCCCAGCCGGTGGACGGTCATCGACCAGCGCAGCGGTGCGGCATGATAAAGCGGCGCGGGCGAGAGATAGACTGCGTCGCCGCGAATGCCGAAGGGGCCACTGGCGAGCGCTATCAGCGAATTGATGCCGCCAATGGCCGGATCTTCTGGCAGCGGCACGCGCACGCCCTTGGGCTTGCCAGTGGTGCCAGAGGAATAAAGCATGTCGCATCCTGCGCGCTCATCGGCGACCGGTTCGGCGGGCATGGCCGCGAGCGCGGCAGCGAGGTCATGTTCACCGCTGCCGCCAAGGCGCAATTGCGCGACTTCAGGCGCTTCGATCGCGACAGCATCGAGCACATGCGCGAGCGATGACAGCCCAACGAGCAGCTTCGCGCCGCTGTCACGCGCGATATAGGCGACTTCGGGCGGGGTGAGGCGGGAGGAAATCGCAACATAGACGATGCCTGCGCGCTGGGCGCCCCAGCACAGTGAAAAGAACGTTGGGTGATTCTCAAAGCACAGCGCGATGGTATCGCCAATGCCGATCCCGCGCGCGCGGAGCAGCTGCGCGAAGCGGTTGCTTTGGCTTTCGAGCTCGCCATAGGTCACCACCGCCCCGCTGCCGGTCATGATCACCGCGGGCTTGTCCGGGTGAGCCTTTACGTGAAAGCTGGGATGATAGTGCATGCGCATCCTCTCAGGTCAGACGGATTGAGCGATCCGCTTTTTCCAAGAGTTTAACCGTTCGATTAAACTGCGCAACAGGATTCGTTGTTCAGCGGTTCATCTGGCGCAAAAGAAGAAGGCGGCGTTTCCGCCGCCTTCTTCCCATCCTCTCCAAGATGACTCGTGCGCTATCTGATCAGCGCGACAAACCGTCGTTGCTGGCCAGCACAGTGTCGGTGGCGACACCTGGAGCAACCGTCTGCATATAAGGAATCGGGTTCACCGCCTCGCCGCCGATCCGCACTTCATAATGCAGATGCGAGCCTGTCGAACGACCAGTCGAGCCGACGTAGCCGATCACGTCGCCCTTGCGCACGTGCTGACCTTCGGCGACCGCGATGCGTGACATATGACCATAGCGGGTTTCCATGCCTGCGCCGTGCTCAAGCTCGACAAACAGGCCGTAGCCGCCAAACCAGTCAGCCTTGCCGACAACGCCATCCGCCGAAGCGTGGATCGGGGTACCGGTCGTCGCGGGAAGGTCGATGCCCTTGTGCGCGCGCAGCCCGCCGAGGACCGGGTGGATGCGCAGGCCGAAGCCGCTGCTCATGGCGCGGTTCGACATGACGGGGACCAGCGATGGAATGGAAACAGTGCCGCTGGAGCGGGCTGGCGTCGAAAAAGCGAGGGTGCCGTTGTCGAGTGCTTTCCAGCTGGCGAAGAGCTGGTGGAATTCATCATCGGCAACATTCGCGGCGATGCCGGACTTGGCAGCTTCGGCGGCGCGGAGCGGGGCGGCAATGTCTGCCGAGGCAGCGCTGTTGGCCAATGCCGGAACCGAGAAAAGGCACGCTGCCGCGCTAACCGCGCCAAACATGATTTTCAGGAAACTGTTTTGGAACATTACGACCCGCTAACCCTTAATGACACTGACTGGCCGGCGTTGATGTCGCCGTTGTTATTGCCAGAGCAACCCGACCTGAATTTGCCTAACGACCCAGCGGAGTGACCCCCGACAAACCTGGCAAACCCTGAAGACTTTGCGGAAAACCCTCCCGCTGCCTCGTTGCAGCCGGGTTAGGGGGAAGCGTCACAATTAGACAACCCCTGTCATCAATTCGCACGATAAACCGGCTGATCGACGCGCTGAGTCGTTGAACGGCGGCTTAACAGCCCCGCGAAAATGGCGCGCGACAAGGGTTTTCCAAAGCGCTGGCGCCGATTCACCACGTTCGTCGCACACTTTGAGGAAGTGGGTTGTGCCGAAGCGCACATGTCGGATTTCATCGTCAAGGATTCGCTCGAGAATGCGCGATGAACGCAAATCACCCGCCGCGGTGAAGCGCTCGATCGTCACAGGAGTGACATCGAGCCCACGCGCTTCAAGCACCATCGGCACAACTGCAAGCCGCGCGGCGATGTCATGTGCCGTCTCGCGCGCGGCGTCCCACAGGCCGTCGTGCGCGGGCAAGGCACCATAGTCGGAGCCAAGGGTCCGCAGGCGGCGGGCAAGCAGCGCGAAATGCATCGACTCGTCCGCCGCGACATCGAGCCAGTCGCTGACGAACTGCGCCCCGCGCTCTGCGCCGAAGCGTCCTGCGGCATCAAGCGCGAGATCGATCGCCACGAACTCGATATGGGCAAGGGCATGGAGCAACGCGAGCCGCCCGCGCTCCGAACCGCCACGCCCGCGCTTGGGCATGGCATTGGGCGGCAGCAACGCGGGCCGTGCGGGACGAGCGGGTTCATCCGGCATCACCACATCGAACGCAAAAGCCAGACGGCCAGCTGCCCACTCGCGCCGTACCTCACGCGTCGCCATGACTTTGGTCGCGGGATCAGAGGTCATCATCGCCCCCCGGATTGCGGAGGCGACGCTTGGAAAAGTTGTGCCCTTCAATTTCGCGCTTTCCAACCTCACAGGGCCCGAGCGGCGGCGAGCACCTCTTCAGCATGTCCCTTTACTTTGACCTTGGGCCAGACCCTTGCGATCTTGCCATCAGGCCCGACGAGATAGGTCGTGCGCTCCATGCCCATGTAAGTGCGCCCGTACATCGATTTTTCGGTCCAGATACCAAGCGCATCGGACAAGCCGCCCTCTTCCGCATCGCTGGCGAGCGGTGCGGCGAGACCATGCTTTTCGATGAACTTGATATGCTTTTTCGGCGGGTCCTTGCTGATGCCGAGCAGCGCGGTGCCGGCTGCGCCAAATTCCGCGGCAAGGGCCGAAAAATCCTTGTTTTCCGTCGTGCAGCCCGGAGTGTCGTCCTTGGGATAAAAAAACAGAACGAGCTTGCGGCCCACGAAATCGGATGGCTTGACCGCGCTGCCATCGGGGCTGGTCAGGGCAATATCAGGCAGTGCGCTGCCCGGTCCGAACGTCTCGCTCATTCCTCGATCTCCAGTTCCTGATCCAAAACGCTGTTCCAGCTCGCCGCAATGGTCCGGCGCGCGCCAAGAACGGCTGCGAGCAGCGCGGGCCAATCTGCCACGCCGCACGACTTTGCAACAATAGCGCGGCTCGCTTCGGGCGGATAGCGGCCATCGGGGGCAACGAGGCGCACAACCACCAGCAGCCGTGCGAGCAGATCCTGCGCGGCGCGCAGCGCGGGTGCGAGCAGTCCCGCAGCAACGAGGCCATCCAGCGCGAGGCCGAGATTCGGATCGAGCCCGGCACCCTCACGCAGTTGCAGATAGTGGACGAGGAATTCCAGATCGACGAGCCCTCCACGCGCGAGCTTGACGTCGAGCGGGCCGCTGGGCGGCTTGTGCAGCGCCATTTCCGCCCGCATCGCCAGCACATCCTCGCGCAGCTTCACCGGATCACGCGGACGTCGCAGCACTTCGGTGATAATCGCGGCGAGTTCAGCGCGGTCGTGCGGCGTGCCGAACAAGGGGCGGGCGCGGCACAGCGCCATGTGTTCCCATGTCCAGGCGTCGTCCCGCTGGTAGCGTGCGAAGCTGTCGAGGCTGACCGCGATCGGTCCTTGCGCGCCGCTTGGCCGGAGGCGGACGTCGACTTCGTAGAGCGCGCCGGCGGCGGTCGGCGCAGACAATGCGGCGATCACCCGCTGGGTGAGGCGGTTGAAATAGAGCGTGCTGCCGAGCACCCGCCCGCCATTGGATTCGCCCGTGTGATCGCCGCCGAACAGGAACACGAGATCGAGATCCGAGGCATGGGTGAGCGCGGCACCGCCAAGGCGGCCGAGGCTGAGGATCACCAGCTCGCTGCCCGGAACGCGGCCATGGACGGAACTGAACTCTGCTTCTGCAGCGCTGGCGAGCGTGAGGATCGCGGCTTCGGCGACTCGCGACAGCGCGGCTGCCACCTCCAGCGGATCGCGTTGGCCCTCGATCAGCTGGACGCCGAGCACGAAGCGCCATTCGCCGACTTTGCGGCGCACGGTATCGAGCAGGCACTGGTAATCATCGCCCGGTTCGCCGCAGCGGAAATCTTCCGCCAGACTTTCGGCACTTCCGGGCAGGTCGAAGGCCGTACGGTCTATCAAGGTGTCGAGGAG
>CANFIV010000023.1 GCA_947446935.1 Sphingomonadaceae bacterium
ATGCCCGGATGCTCGGCAAGGCCCGGCGCGCGGGCAAATATGGCGCGGCGGCAGCACGTGTTTTCGCCATCCAGGCGGTGTTGCTTTACGTGACCTGCTTGCCCGCACAGCTCGGTGTGCTGGCCAGCGGCGGGGCAGGGATCGGCCCGCTCGCGGCGGCGGGCGGAGCGCTGTGGCTGGTCGGCTTTGCCTTCGAAACCATCGGCGATCGGCAGCTCACCCGCTTCCGCGCCGATCCGGCGAACAAGGGCGCGGTGCTCGATACCGGACTGTGGCGCTACACCCGGCATCCCAATTACTTCGGGGATACCTGCGTATGGTGGGGCATCTGGCTGGCGGCGGCCGAAGCGGGCTGGGTGATCGCGCTGGTCTCGCTGCCGGGGCCGATCTTCATTACCTTCACGCTCACGCGCTGGTCGGGCAAGCCGCTGCTCGAAAAGGGCCTCGTCGCGCGGCGTCCCGGTTATGGCGAATACGTGCGCCGCACATCGGGGTTTATCCCGTGGCCGCCGAAACCCTGACTCGCCCCGCATCGTTGGCCCCCGATCGCACCGAACGGGTGCTGGGGTGGCTGTCGCTCGCGCTGCTGGTCGCCGCACTGGCGGCGATTGCGCGCGGCCACGCCGATTGGTCGGGCATCAGCCTCGCCATCTGGCTGCATCTGGCCACTGTGCTTGTCGCGCTCACGCTCACCCCGGTCATGCTGTGGCAACCGCGCGGCACGCGCCGCCACCGCAAGCTGGGCTACGTCTGGGTCGCGGCGATGGTCATCTCGGCGCTCGACAGCTTCTGGATCAGGCAGACCAACCACGGCCATCTCAGCGTGATCCACCTGCTCTCGGCCTTCACTGCCGTGCAAGCTCCGCGCATCGTGCTCTCCGCCCGCGGGCATGATCATGCCGGGCACCGCCGCGCGGTGCGGGCGCTGGTGATCGGTGGCCTGCTCACCGCCGGCGCGCTGACCTTCCCGTTCCACCGCCTGCTCGGTGTCTGGCTCTTCGGCTGAGCGTCAGCCCCCCGCGTTGAGCACGCGCTCCTCCTGCGGCACATCGAGCCGGGGCGCACTGCGGAAATAGCCCTCGAGCGCCTCGATATCGGTCGGGCCGGTCACCGCCTCGTGCGCGCCGGTAAAGACGGAAAAGCCGTCACCGCCAAGTGCGAGGAAGCCGTTTATCGTCACCCGGTAGCGCGCGGCAGGATCGAGCGGCTTGCCGCCAAGCGTGATCGCCACGATCCGGCTCCCGACCGGTTGGCGGCGATCGAACCGGTAGACAAACCCGGCCGAGGGCGCGAGCGCCTGCTCGGGCCCGATATCGTCAAAGCCCTGCTCCAGCACGGCCTTGATCTCGGCCCCGGTCATCGTTTCGGTCACCGTTGCGCTACCAAAGGGCTGCGCCAGATAAATGTCGCCGAAGGTCACCGTGCCATCCGCTGCCGGAACGATCTGCGCGCGGATACCGAAAGGGTTCATGAAAGCGATTTGCGCCCCGCTCCCGCGCGTTGCGGCCAGCTGCGCATCGGCAATCAGATTGCCAAGCGTGCCACCCGTATTGGCCGCGAGGCCTTCGCCTTTGCCAGCAGGACCGGAAAGCTTGCCAACCGGGCGCGTGGCAAAAGCCTTGGAGGCATCGACATAGCGCTGGACATAAGCGGCGACATCCTGACGCGGGGCGTATTGCGGGAACAGCGGGCTCGCCGCCACCGGCCCTTTCGCCGAAGTGAAAGGCAGCGATTGCACGATATGGTTGCGCGCGCTGCGCGCTGTCACGCGGTGTGTCGCCGGATCGATCATGAGCGTGATCTCGGTCAGTTCCTTGCCATATTGCCCTGCGCTGGTGAGCAGCATGGGGTGAGCCGGGTCCGATGTCGGCACGTCGCAAATATAGTCGGCATGGGTGTGGCCCGAGACAACGACATCAACGCCGGGCGAAAGGCGGCTGATCACCGGCAGAATTTCGCCCGCAAAGCCGTTGCAGCCGTTGGGGTCCGGCGCGCCGCTGGCCTTGCCGCCCTGATGGATCAGCACGATTATGGCATCGGCGCCTTGCGCTTTCAGCTTGGGCACCTCGGCGTTGATGGTGTCCGCCTCGTCGGCAAAGGTCAGGCCCGCGATACCCGAAGGCGTGACCAGCAGCGGCGTGCCCCGCAGCGTCAGGCCGATGACCCCGATCCGCACCTGCCGCGCACCCTGACCAAAGCGGCGCATAGCGCTCGCAGGAAACAACGTGCCACCCGAAGCCGTGCGCGTGCTGGCGGCCAGATAGCGGAACTGCGCACCGGCAAAGCGCTCAAGCTGACAGGGTTCGCGCGCCACCAGCTTGGCGCAGCCACCGGCCTGCAAACGCAGCAGTTCCTGCTGGCCCCGGTCGAACTCGTGATTGCCGACAGCCGAGAAATCGAGCCCGATCCGGTTCATGACGCCGATCGTCGGCTCATCGAGAAACAGCGAGGACGCGAGCGGAGAGGCGCTGATCGTGTCCCCCGCCGATACGGTCAGCGAATAAGGGTGCCGCGCGCGCAGGACATCGAGCGCGCTCGCGAGCCAGGCCGCGCCACCTGCGGGGACTTGCACCGTATTGCCTTGCCCATCCGGTGCGCCGACCGACTGGCGGGGCGGTTCGAGATTGCCATGAAAATCATTGAACGCGAGCACGCCAACTTCGACCGGCGTCACCGGATTCGGGCCACTGGTGATCGGGCTGTGGCTCGCAGGCGCAGCACAGCCGGAGAGCAGCGCCGCCCATGCGAACAATGCGGTCAAAGCTGCAGCGCGGCGTGAAATGCCTGTCATCATCGTCTCTGGCTCTCCTGTATGCACGTCGCGCCCATCATTTGCGTACCGGTCGATTGAAACCTGCGGCTCGAGCCTCTAAACTGGAAGTCAGCCCTCCCCGGCGACAGGATCATACCATGGCACGCCCGCAAAACGATATCGAGACAGGACAGGCCCGCCTGGTCGAAGCGGCCTGCGCGCTCATCGAAGAGCGCGGCGGACAAGCGCTGAACATGCAGGAAATCGGAGTGCGCGTCGGGATGTCACCCGCCAACGTGCTGCGCTACTTCGAAAGCAAGGAAGCCTTGCTCGAAGCCGTGGCGGAGTACTGGTTTCGACCCAAGGTGGCGATGATGGAAGAGGTGGTCGCAAGCGACCTGCCCCCGCGCCGCAAGATGTACGAGTTCTTCGCGCGCCGGTTCACCCTGATGCGCAATGCCTATCTGGCCGATCCTGTGGCGCACGAGATGTATGTCGAATTAGGCAACGACTATTTCGAGACGGTTCGCAGCTATGTCGACCTTGCCGATCACTATCTCGGCACCATCATCGGCGAAGCGATTGCGGACGGGTTCTTCGCCGGGCTCGAAATCGACAACACGATCAGTCTCGTTAACCAGATGGTCCAACCCTACTGCAACATCAATCTGATGGGTGGCATGATGGACCGACTTTCCGAAGACAAACTGGCGCGGATCATCGATGCCATGTTCGACGGCCTCTCCGCCCAGGATCGCGGTGCCAAAGGCGTCACGGGGCTGCGCGCCGCCTGAGCGTCAGGCAGCGCACCAGTCGCCGCGGCGAAAGCTGCGGTGAGCAGCAGGGCTGGGGTGTGCCGCATATCGCCTTGCTGCCGCATTTTCCGGTTCTGCTCTCATCAAAAAATACTTATAGTACAAAGACTTAGTGTTTGTGCGCGACCTTCCATGATGCGTTAACAAAGCGAAGTTAGTATAGTTGTCATGTTCGGATCGAAGCTCAGCAAAGTGTTCAGGAGCCGCTGGTCCGCAGTGTGGTGGTCGCTCGGTATCCTGTTCACAGCATGGCAGGTCGTCCCGCCTGCCGACCCCGACGATAATACTGCCGCCCCGACACGTCAGGCCGCGCCTGTGCCGAAGGCGAACCCCTGGTCCAAATGACTCTGGCTGGCGGCCTTGCGGCGCTTTGCAGTTCCTTAACCTGCCCCACCTTACGAACTGGCATACCAAACAGCCGGGTAGCCAGACTGTGTATGAACTGCTTTTCCGCAGCCGCTGGTACGCCTTCGCAGGCGCGGTGATCTTCGCCGTGAGCGCGATTGTGTTCACCACCAACGGTTTGGGCGTTTATTTCACCGGCACCGCCACCAATCCGGCCGCCAGCGAGGAAGCTGCCGCCAAGGAGAGCAAGTTCAGGTCCTGGGCCGCGGACACCAATCGGCACAGCGCGGACGAACACGGCAGCGACCCATCGAGCCCCGATCAGCTGCGCGGTGGGGAACCGCGCGACAGTTCAGCCCACGACCCCCAGCACAACCCGGCTCCTTTTGCCGGCGCGGATGGCGACGACTCGGAAGACGACAGCTCGGCCAGGGCCGGCTCGCACGGGGACAGTTCGGACGAGGGCAGTTCGGATGAAGGAAAAGGCCAATAGCCTTCAGCGTGTTGGTACCGGGGTCTCGCCGCTGTAATCGTAAAACCCGCGCCCGGTCTTGCGGCCGAGCCATCCGGCCTCAACATATTTCACCAGCAGCGGTGCGGGGCGATATTTGGAATCGCCCGTTGTGCCGTGAATAACACGCACGATCTCGAGGCAGGTGTCGAGACCGATGAAATCGGCCAGCTCGAATGGCCCCATTGGATGATTCAGCCCCAGCTTGCAGCCAGCGTCGATATCCGCGATCGAAGCGGTGCCGCTGCCGAGCACGAAGCACGCCTCGTTGAGCATGGGCACGAGGATGCGGTTGACGATAAAACCGGGCTCGTCCTGCGAGAGTACCACATCCTTGCCCAGCGCGGCGGCAAAGGCGCGCACCCTGGTGATGGTCTCGGCCGAGGAGGCCAAACCCGGGATCACTTCGACCAGCTTCATCAACGGGACCGGGTTGAAGAAGTGCACGCCGATGAACCGGCTCGGATCAGGCACACCCGCGGCCATGCGGGTGATCGGGATCGAACTGGTATTGCTGGCGAGAATCGCACCCGCCGCCAGCACCTTTCCAGCCGCCTCGAAGATGCGGGCCTTGATGTCCTCGCGTTCCGTCGCCGCCTCGATAATCAGCTCCGCTTCACCGAAGCGGGCATAGTCGCCGACGGGGGTAATGCGCTCCATCGTCGCTTCGGCGGCTTCGGCAGTCAGCTTTTCCTTCTGCACAAGCCGCGCGAGGCCCTTGCCGATCTTCGCGCGCGCGGCTTCGGCCTGTGCCTGCGTCATATCGGCAAGCAGAACCGACATGCCAGCGCCTGCTGCGACCTGGGCAATGCCCGAACCCATTTGCCCCGCACCGATAACCGCGATTGTCTGCATGGCGTATTCCCGTTTGGTATGAACTGGCGCGCTGCCTAATTCGGTTTTGTGCGAGTGGGAAGCGCCGCAATACAACCGGGGCACTTGATCAGCGCGAGGCGCCGGGGACCCACAACGGGTCGTTGCCCGCATTGATCGCGCGCGCGAGCACGAAGAGAAAGTCGGACAGGCGATTGAGATAGGCGAGCGCGGCCGGGTTCACAGGCTCCAGCGCCGCAAGCGCCACAGCTGCGCGTTCGGCGCGGCGGGCGATCGCACGCGCCAGATGCACCCGCGCCGCACCCTCACTGCCTCCGGGCAGGATAAAGCTGGTGAGTGGCTGCAGCGCCGAATTGAGTGCGTCGATTTCGGTCTCGAGCCGCTGCGCCTGGGCCGGGACGACGCGCAGCACCATTGGCGACGGGGTGAAATCGGTGCCGCCAACCTCACCAAGCGGCGTCGCGAGATCGGCACCAAGATCGAACAGATCGTTCTGGATGCGCTGCAGGTCTGACGCCCAGTTTGCTGTGCCGCCCGAATCCAGCGCCAGCGCGGCAAAGCCGACCATGCTGTTGAGCTCATCGACTTCGCCGATGGCATCGAGCCGCAGATCATGCTTGGCCCGGCGCGACCCATCAACCAGCCCGGTCGTGCCGTCATCCCCGGTGCGGGTGTATATCTTGTTGAGCTTGACCACGACTGAAAGCGTTTCTGCGGCTCAGCGGCCGCCGTGCGTGAACAGCAGCAGAATGACAACCGCGCCGATCGCAAGACCCTGATACTTGATGCGATTGAACATCATTTTGTTCTGGAGGAGCTGCATTTCAGATGCGCCGGCCCCATCGCCTTCCAGATCCTGCCGCGTGCTTTTGAGGAACGCGCCGACACCGCGCATCAGCGAGTAAACGGTAAGCCCCATCAGGACGAGGATTACGGGCACAAGAAGCAGGGTCATTGTCATGGGCGAAAGTCTAGAGTTTCGATGAGGGAAACGCCAGTGTCAAAGAAGGCACGGCGCAAGGCATCGGCGATGGCGGGGCCATCTTCGCCCGAGCGGCGGCGATCGGCGAGCGCCGGAGCATCGCGCCGTTTGGCCAACTTGCGCCCGTCTGGTCCTGCAAGCAGCGCGTGATGGTGCCAGCGCGGCTCGGGCAGGCCCAGCAGGACTTGCAGCAGCCGGTGTATATGGGTCGCGCCGAACAGATCGGCCCCGCGCGTCACCACGCTCACGCCATCGGCCGCATCGTCAACTGTGGCGGCAAGGTGGTAGCTCGCGGGCGCATCGCGGCGCCACAGCACAACATCGCCCAACAGTTCGGGCCGCGCGCGCTGGAGGCCGCGGAGCTCGTCATGCCATGTAAGCGGGCCGGCGAGCTCCGAGGCCTGTTCTACATCGAGCCGCCAGACCGGATCGGCGCAGCCCAGTGGGGGATTGCGCAGGCAGGTGCCGGGATATATCGGTCCGTCCGGCCCCTGCAGTGTCGCCGCCGCCGCCACTTCGGCACGCGTGCAGCGGCAGGGATAAAGCAGACCCATGGCCCGCAGATTGGCCGCCGCCTCGCGGTACTGCGCAATGCGCGTGGATTGGGCGGGGACTTCAACAAATTCGAGACCAAGCCACGCAAGATCGGAGCGGAATTCCTCCGCCAGATCGCTGCGGCTGCGTGCGCCGTCGATATCCTCGATCCGCAGGAGAAAACGGCCGCCCGCATCGATGGCTCGATCATGCGCGACCACGGCGGCATAGGCGTGGCCCAGATGCAGCGGACCATTGGGGCTGGGTGCAAAGCGAGTTACGGCGTGATCGAGCGGCGCGGACATGGCTGCCATGCTAGACTGCAAGCCGCAAAAACGGAAACGGCTGCCTTAACGGGTAAGGCAGCCGTTTGGTCGGCAAGACCCTAGACTGGGCCGGCTCACGCGGGCGCGCTCAGACGAGCGTGGCGGTGAAGAACATGCTGCTGAGGCCAGCAGCTAGAATGAGCGATACGATGATCGAAGTGAAGTTACGCATAGTGTCCTCCTGTTATGGGCACTTTCAGGCGAACTCTCCCGTTCGTTGGCGCCGGCAGGGTGGTGGATTGCAGGAGCTTTTCGAACGAGGCCGCAGATAGGCGTTCAGCCGCTTGCTGCAAGTGCGAACAAAGCATCTATGATTGCGAATCTTGCAAGTGTGGCTTTTGGGGCGCAAATTTACCCGAAAGGTCTATATATCGGGGCTATAAGTGTAACATCACGTATTTTTATTTCGTGATTGAAGTGTTTTCTAAACCACATGCGTTGTGCGCAATCGTCACCTCAGCCTTTTTTACCGCCTCGCTGGACAGGTGCGACCCGCACCATTATCCGCTGCGCATGAGCATCCAGCCTTCAGAATCGATCCTGATCGTCGACTTCGGCAGCCAGGTGACCCAGCTTATCGCACGCCGCGTGCGCGAAGCAGGCGTCTACTCCGAAATCGCCCCCTTCACCCAGGCCGAAGCCGCCTTTGCGCGCATGAAGCCCAAGGGCGTGATCCTCTCCGGATCGCCCGCCAGCGTGTGCGAGGAAAGTAGCCCGCGCGCACCGCAAGTGCTGTTCGACAGCGGCGTTCCGATCCTGGGCATCTGTTACGGCCAACAGGTTATGAGCCAGCAACTCGGCGGACTGGTCGAACCGGGCGATACGGGTGAGTTTGGCCGGGCCTACCTCACCGTCACCGAACCTTGCGCGCTGTTTGATGGATTGTGGCAGTCGGGCGAGCGACACCAGGTGTGGATGAGCCACGGCGACAAGGTCACGCGCTTTGCCCCCGGCTTCAAGATCGTCGCCGTATCCGATGGCGCCCCCTTCGCGGTGATCGCCGATGAGGCGCGCCGCTATTACGGCACGCAGTTCCACCCCGAAGTGGTTCATACTCCCGACGGCGGCAAGCTTATCGCCAATTTCGTACGCCACGTCTGCGGCTGCACCGGCGATTGGACCATGGCCGAATTCCGCAAAACCAAGATCGCCGAGATCCGCGAACAGGTCGGCTCCAGCCGCGTGATCTGCGGCCTTTCGGGCGGCGTCGATTCGGCGGTGGCCGCGGTGCTGATCCACGAAGCGATCGGTGACCAGCTGACCTGCGTGTTCGTGGATCACGGTTTGATGCGTCTGGGCGAGGCGGAGCAGGTCGTCGGGCTCTTCCGCAACCACTACAACATTCCGTTGGTGCACAAAGATGTCTCGGCGCTGTTTCTCGGCGGCCTTGCGGGCGTTACCGACCCGGAAGCCAAGCGCAAGTTCATCGGCAAGACCTTCATTGACGTGTTCGAGGCTGAGGCCAAGCAGGTTGGCGGTGCGGATTTCCTGGCGCAGGGCACACTCTATCCGGACGTGATCGAGAGCGTCTCGTTCACCGGCGGGCCTTCGGTCACGATCAAGAGCCACCACAACGTCGGCGGCCTGCCCGAACGCATGAACATGAAGCTGGTCGAGCCGCTCCGCGAGCTGTTCAAGGACGAGGTGCGCGCGCTTGGCCGAGAGCTTGGCCTGCCCGAGATCTTCGTCGGGCGCCATCCCTTCCCCGGCCCCGGTCTTGCCATCCGCATCCCCGGCGAGGTCTCGCGCGAGAAGTGCGATATCCTGCGCAAGGCTGACGCGATCTACCTCGAGGAAATTCGCAGCGCCGGGCTCTATGATGCGATCTGGCAGGCGTTCGCGGTTCTGCTACCCGTCAAGACTGTCGGCGTGATGGGCGATTTCCGCACCTATGACAGCGTCTGCGCACTCCGCGCGGTTACCAGCACCGATGGCATGACCGCTGATATCTACCCGTTTGACGCTGGCTTCCTGAGCCGAGTGGCGACGCGCATCGTCAACGAGGTGAAGGGCATCAACCGCGTGGTCTACGATTACACGAGCAAGCCGCCAGGCACGATCGAGTGGGAGTGACCGGCCCCGAAACCTGAGGGGCTAATCGCCCCCGGGCCGGACATCGCTTGAACGGCGGAACGCCCCTGGTGCCATGCCCGTCACGCGCCGAAATGCGCGGCTGAAATTTGCGGCATCGTCATAGCCGGTCCGCACCGCAATCTCGGCAAGCGGCAAATGGGTCGATCGCAGCAGCGCTTTCGCCAGCGCGACATGGCAATCATCGCGGATCTCGCGGAACGAAGTGCCTGCCGCTGCCAGCTGACGGGACAGGGCGCGTTCCGACCGGCCAAGTGCGCGGGCGACATCTGCGAAGCTCGGCGGGGTGTCCATGCTTGCCTCGATCAGCCAGCGGACGCGCGTTTCGTCCGGAAAGACCGCGCCCAGCATCGCGAGTTCGCGCGCGCAAGCAGCCTGCGCATCGCGGTGCAGCGCCGGATCGGCCACAAGGCTGCGCGCTCCTGCCAGCGCACGCGGCAGTAGTACTGCGTTGCGCTCCGCACCGAAGGTGCAGGGGGCCGGCAGAAAATCGGCATAGAGGGCGGCATGGCGCGGCTCGGCGGCCGTGAGCGTGATCCGGCAGGAGGTGGCTTCGGCCCCGGCCATGACTTGCAGCATGGCCAACGTGAAGGACAGGCAGATCTCGACCATCGGCAGGTCGAGCTCGCCCAATGGATAGACATCGGTGGCAAACTCCAGCCCCAGTGCATCGGGCAGCTCGAACAGACGGAAATCCATGTAGGGATC